>NZ_JBJGZQ010000002.1:0-255309 GCF_054050595.1 Geodermatophilus sp. SYSU D00779 | reverse complement strand
CCTGAACGCCAGAGGCCCAGAACCCGACGGGTTCTGGGCCTCTGGCGTTCAGGCCACCCCTGCTGGCCCCGCCGGCCCCGTCCCGGGTCCCGCCCTGCGCTCGCGGGGGGTGGGGAGGACGGGTCCTCCTACGGTGGCGGGGAGCAGGGTCCTCGCTCAGGCGTTGGGGCGCTTGCCGTGGTTGGCCTTGTTCCCCTTGCGGGAGCGCCGCTTGCGTCCACGCTTGGACATCGCTGCCCTCCTTCCCTCGTCGCTGCTGCGGGCCCGGTGCCGGGCCCCTGGACACCTCTGGGTGACCCGGGGCAGATCTGGCGCTGCGACCCCGGGTGGACCCGTCAGGCTGGACCCCCAGCCTCTCACGAGCCCGCGCGGCACCGGCCCCCTGTGGCGGTCCGGCGGGGCGCGGGGTGAGGCTGGGAGGCTGGAGCGCGTCGAGGTCGGTGGAAGGCGGTTCGGGACGTGGCACACGTCGGGATCGAGAGCGTGCTCGTGGCAGGCCGTGGGCCGGCCGCGTGCGCGGTGATGGCGGCCTGCTCACGCCTGGACGTGAAGACCGTCGCCGTCCACTCGGAGGCCGACCGCAACGCCCGGCACGTGCGGCTGGCCGACGACGCGATCCTGCTCGGCCCGGCCCCCGCCGCGGAGTCCTACCTCGCCGTGGACCGGATCGTCGAGGCCGCTCGCCGCAGCGGCGCGCGGGCGGTCCTCCCGGTGCCCCCGGCACTGGCCGGCAACGCCCGGCTGGCCGGTGCGGTGGTGGCCGCCGGCCTCACCTGGGTGGGCCCCTCCGCCGCGGTGCTGGAGCGGCTCGGTGGGGACGGCGTCGAGCCGGCCAGTGAGCGCGGGTTCCTCGCCCTGGTCACCGACGGCGGTCTGCGGTGCACGACCCCGGTGTCGCGCGACCGCGCCGCCGGCATCGCCCGCGTCTCCTGGACCCCCGACGAGCCCTTCGAGCTGCCTCCGGCGGCCAAGCGGCTGCCCGAGATCGGCTGGCGCGGCCTGGTCACCGTCGGCATCGCCCCGGACGGAGAGCTGGCCGAGGTGGCGGCCGGGTTCTCCCTCGACACGACGGTGCTGGAGCGGGCGCACGGCGTGGACGCCGTCGAGCTGGCGCTGCGCAGCGCGGCGGCCGGCTCGGCCGCCGACACGGGGACGGGCGCGCCGCCGCGGCGGGCGGTCACCGTCCAGCTGCGCTCGACGTTGCCGCCGGGTCAGGGCGGGCGGGTCACCGGTCGGCTGCCCCGCTCGGGCCGGCACACCGCCGTGGGCCGCGGGGTCGAGGTCGTCGCGGTGAGCGGCTACGACCCCGGCGATCGGCTGGACCGCTGGTACGACGCGCTGCTGGCGACCGTGAGCGCCGGCGCCCGGGACACCGCGACCGCCGCCCGGGCCGTCAGCGACGTCCTCGACGCGGTGCCGGAGGTCGGCGTGCCGCACGACGGTCCCGAGGTGTGCGCGGTGCTCGAGCGGCTGGCCTCCGGGAGCCCCGCGTCGGACATCTGACGCGTGCCAGGATGGACCGACGGCGAGCTCGAGGAGGTGCGGTGGCGGTCGAGGAAGTGCACGCGGAGATGGTGTCGAGCGTCTGGAAGGTGCTCGTGCAGCCCGGCAGCGAGGTGGCGGCCGGCGACACCCTGGTGATCCTCGAGTCGATGAAGATGGAGATCCCCGTCCTCACCGAGCGGGCCGGCACCGTCCGCGAGCTGCACGTCGTCGAGGGCGAGGTGCTCCAGGAGGGCGACCTCATCGCCACCGTCGACGGGTGAAGCTCAGAGGTCGAGGGCGTACACGAGGAGGTCGATGCCCGGCGCGGGCCGCCAGTCGCGCTCCGGCAGCCGGGTGAAGCCCAGCCGCTGGTAGAGGCGCTGGGCCGCCGTCATCCGCCGGTCCGTCGAGAGCACCACCCGCCTCCTGCCAGCCGCGCGGGCCCGTTCCAGGCAGGTCCGCACCAGCAGCTCGCCGATCCCGCGGCCCTGCGCGGCCGGGTCGACGACGAGCATCCGGAACGCCGCCTCGTCGTCGGACCGGGTGACCTCGCCGAAGTCGCCCGAGAGCACCAGTGCCACGCTGCCGACCAGGCGGCCCTCCTCGTCCCGCACGACGAGCAGTTCGGCGCGGTCGGCCCGCCCCGCGACGTCGCGCAGCTGCGCGCCGTACTCGGGGGAGGCCAGCCCGCCGCCCACGTAGACGTCGGAGGTCAGCTGCCCGATCCGCGGGAAGTCGTCGGGACGGGCGCGGTCGACGGTCAGGGCCGGTGCGTCGGGGGACGAGGACACGGCGACGAGCCTAGGGAGGGCCCCTGCCCCCACTGCTCGCAGGCTCGAGACGGGACCCCGCAGGGGGGCCCGCCGGTCGTGATCGGCCGCCATACCCTCGACCCACCATGAACAGCCTCTCCGAACGCCTCACCCGGGGCTCGGCGTCCGCGCCGGCCCAGGTCGACCACGCCCGCCGGCTGGTCGCCGACTGGCAACTGCTGGCCGACCTGTCGTTCGCCGACCTGACGCTGTGGGTGCCGCTGCCCACCGGGGCGTGGTGGTGCGTCGCCCAGGTGCGCCCGCTCACCGCCCCCACCAGCCAGCCCGAGGACCTCGTGGGCTCGGAGGTGGAGGGCTCGCCCGCGGAGCCGTTCGTGGTGGCGCACCGCGAGGGCCGCCCGGTGACCGAAGGGGAGCCGGACTGGTCGGGCAGCACCCCGCGGCGCCGGGAGGTCGTGCCGGTGCGCCACGAGGGCGTGGTCGTCGCCGTCCTGGCGCGGGACACCAACCTGGCGGTGACCCGGTCGCCGTCCACCCTGGAGCTGACCTACCTCGACATCGCCGCCGACCTCTGCCTGATGGTCTCGGCGGGCACGTTCCCGCCGGAGAAGCCGCTGGACGCCGAGCTGAGCCCACGCGTGGGTGACGGGCTGGTGCGGCTGGACGCCGACGGTCGGGCGGTCTACGCCAGTCCCAACGCGCTGTCGGCCTACCGCCGGCTGGGCGTCACGGGGGACGTCGTCGGTGCCGACCTGGCCCGGCTCACCCGGGACGCCGCGGTCGACCGGGTGGCCGGCGAGGCGGTCGCAGCCGGCATCCGGGCCGCGGTGGCCGGGCGGTTCCCCGACCCGATGGACGTCGACAGCGTGGGGGCGACCCTGCTGGTGCGGGCGCTGCCGCTGCAGGCGCCCGGTGCCGAGGAGGGTGCGCTGGTGCTCGTGCGCGACGTGACCGACGTCCGCCGGCGGGACCGCGCGCTGCTGACCAAGGACGCCACCATCCGCGAGATCCACCACCGGGTGAAGAACAACCTGCAGACGGTCGCCGCGCTGCTGCGGTTGCAGGCGCGCCGCATGACCGAGCCGGCCGCCCGCGAGGCGCTGGAGGAGTCGGTACGCCGGGTGTCGTCGATCGCGGTGGTGCACGAGACCCTGGCCGGCAGCCGGGAGGACGTGGTGGACGTCGACGACGTCCTCGACCGGGTGCTGCCGATGCTGGGCGACCTGACCTCCGTGGGCCCGGCCGCGCGGACGCGCCGGGTCGGCCAGTTCGGCGAGCTGCCGGCGGTCGCCGCGACGCCGCTGGTGCTGGTGGTCACCGAGCTGCTGCACAACGCCGCGGAGCACGCGTTCCCCGACGGCAGCCCCGGCAGCATCGAGCTGGTGGCCGAGCGGGACGGTGACGACCTCGTCGTGCGCGTGGTGGACGACGGGCAGGGGCTGCCCGAGGGGTTCGACCCCTCCGCCAGCGAGGGACTGGGCCTGCAGATCGTGCGCACGCTGGTCGCCAGCGAGCTCGGCGGCAGCCTGGACATGACCAGCCCGCCCTCCCGCGCCGCCGACGGCCGTACGGGCACCGAGGTGGTGCTCACCCTCCCCGGTGCGGGCCGTCTCCGCCGTTAGGCGAGTGGACCGATCACGGGGCCCGGTGGGGCGATGGACAGCACAGGGGCCGGTCCGGGGACCCCGGACCGGCCCCTGTGGCCGTGCAGTGTGGCGGTGCCGGGCGCGGGGCCCGGGTGCCGTGCGGTGTGCTCAGGCGGTGCGGACGCGGGTGCGGGCCTGACGCCGCTTGAGCGCGCGCCGCTCGTCCTCCGAGAGCCCACCCCAGACGCCGGAGTCCTGACCCGAGCGCAGTGCCCAGTCGAGGCACGACTCGGTGACGGGGCAGCGGCGGCACACACCCTTGGCCTGCTCGATCTGCACGAGAGAGGGGCCGGTCGTCCCGATGGGGAAGAACAGCTCCGGGTCCTCGTCGCGGCAGAGCGCGCGGTGGCGCCAGTCCATGGCGGTGTTCTCCTCGATGTCGTCTACGGTGTGGTGCAGTCGTCGCCGGCCTCGGACCGATCCGCAGGCCGGCACCGGGGTGGCCAGCGCCATGGCACAGCGACTTCGTGCATTTGTTACCGACAGGTTGCTTTCCTACCGCGATGTTTTCACGGCGAGGACGCCTGTCAAGCAGAACGAGGGCATCGGTCGACCCCTCGTGAGCAAGCTCACCACGGGCATGGTAAGGCCCGCCACTCGACCAGCGGAACCTCCCGCGCGGTGCCTTGACGGGCGGCTGGGTGCGTCATGAAAGCCCAGGTCAGCGACGGGTATCGGAACCGTGTGGTTCCTGTGGCTAGACGATGACGGTCAGCGCCGAGGGGACGCTGCGCACCCGCAGTCCGGTCGCCGTCCCCAGGTGGTCGCCGTCGAGCTGCCATCCCTGCGGACGGCGTGCGGTGAGGGTGAGTTCGTCCAGGTCGTGCCAGCGGTGCACACCCCCGCCGCGGACGTCGGGCCGCGAGGCGAACACCTCGCGCACGTGGTGCAGCATCCGGACGATCCCGGTGGGACCGAGCGCGAAGACGTCCAGGCCGCTGTCGAAGGTGGCGTCCGGGGTCGGGTTGACCGCGCGGGCGCCGAGGTAGGTCCACGGCGAGACGTTCGAGACCAGGCACAGGAACAGCCCGTCGAGGGGCGGACCCCCGGGCAGGTGGGCCGACATCGCGGGGTCGCGGCGCTCGCGGCCGAACACGAACGTGCTGGTCGCCTCGAGCACGTAGAGCAGCCCGGTCGAGCGGAGCCCGCGGGCGCGGTGGGCCTCCACCCGGCCGATGACGTCGGCGTCGAAGCCCAGCCCGGCGGAGAAGGCGAACCAGCGCGGCTCGCTCCACCCGGGGTGGGCCGCGGCTCCGGCGTCGGCGGCGGACTGCGCCAGCGCCGGGTCGGGCAGCCGGGCCGGCGCCGTGGTGGCGCCGCGGACGCTGGCCGTGCCGAGCGAGATGCGCCGGGTGCGCCCGGCGCGCAGCGAGTCGAGGACCTCGCGGGTCGCGGTCAGCGGGTCGCGCGCCCGGCCCAGCGCGCGGGAGAACACGTTGGTCGACCCGCCGGGCACCACGGCGAGCGGCGGGACGTGCTCGCCCGGGCCGTCGTGCAGCAGGCCGTTGACCACCTCGTTGACCGTGCCGTCACCGCCGAGGGCGAGGACGACGTCGACGCCGTCCACGCAGGCCTTGCGAGCCAGCTCGCTGCCGTGGCCGCGGTGGGTGGTCTCGGCCAGCTCCACCTGCAGCTCGCCGGCCAGGGTGGTGAGCACCCGGTCGCGCACGCCGCGGTTGGTCGTCGTCGCCGCGGGGTTGGCCACCACGAGCGCGCGCATGGCAGTCAGGCTAGCCAGCGGCGCAGCTCGACCCGGCGCTGGCGTGGCACGGGCCCGCGGGGACGGGCTCGGCGGGTCCGGCGGGACGCCGTCCCGCGGGGTCCCGGCGCGTACCCTGCGGGTCGTGACCGAGCAGTCCGGAGCCCGGCCGTCGCGGGACCGCCGGCGGATGGAACGGCTGCTCGGCGGCGCGGCCGAGCCGGCGGCGCCGCGCCCGGAGCGGGAGCGACCGGCCGCCCCGACAACGGTGCGCCGGGCGGCGCTGGTCGCCGGCGTGGAGGCCGCGGGGCTGGCCGCGGTCGCCCTGTGGCTGCTCGTCCTCACGTTCACCTCGACGGCTGACAGCGTCGGGCGGGCCCTGGCCGAGGTGGTCTACGTCGGCATCTTCGCGGTCGCGTTGGGCGCGGCCGCCGTGGGGCTGTGGCGGGTGTCGCCGTGGTCGCGGGGGCCGGTCGTCTTCCTGCAGCTGCTGCTGGGCCTGTTCGGCTTCTACTCGGCCTTCGAGTGGGGTGGCGCGTGGGTCGGCGTCCCGCTGCTGGCGCTGGTGGCGACCGAGCTGTACCTGCTGGCCACCCCCGAGGCCCGCCTGGCGTTCGAGGACCGCTGAACCACCCCGTCCAGAGGCTCGCCGCGAGCTCGCGAGCGGCGAGGAGGACGGGGTCCTTCAGACGAGGTCGACGACGTCGGCGATCGAGTCCAGCACCCGGCCCGGCCGGAACGGGAAGCGTGCGACGTCGGCGGCCCGGGTCGACCCGGTGAGCACCAGGATGGTGTCCAGGCCGGCCTCGATGCCCGCGACGACGTCGGTGTCCATCCGGTCGCCGATCATGACCGTCGACTCCGAGTGCGCCTCGATCCGGTTCATGGCGCTGCGGAACATCATCGGGTTCGGCTTGCCCACGAAGTAGGGCTCCGAGCCGGTGGCGCGGGTGATCATCGCCGCGACCGAGCCGGTGGCCGGCAGCGGGCCCTCGGGGGAGGGGCCGGTGACGTCGGGGTTGGTCGCGATGAACCGCGCCCCGGCGCCGACCAGCCGGATGGCGCGGGTGATGGCCTCGAACGAGTACGTGCGGGTCTCGCCGAGGACGACGTAGTCGGGGTCGGTGTCGGTGAGCGTGTAGCCGGCCTCGTACAGCGCGGTGGTCAGGCCCGCCTCGCCGATGACGTAGGCCGAGCCGCCCGGCAGCTGGGTGGACAGGAAGTCCGCGGTCGCCAGCGCCGAGGTCCAGATCGACGCCTCGGGCACCTGCAGGCCCGACCTCGCCAGCCGCGCGGAGAGGTCGCGCGGCGTGAAGATCGAGTTGTTGGTGAGGACGAGGAAGCGGCGTCCTGCCGCGACCAGGCGGTCGAGGAAGTCCGCGGCGCCGGGCAGCGCCTGGCCCTCGTGCACCAGGACGCCGTCCATGTCGGTCAGCCAGCACTCCGCCGGCTTGCGGTCGATGCTCACCCCGGTGATCCTGCCGACCCCCCCTCGGTCCCGCTCAGCGGGGCCGGCGGCGGTCGGCCGCGGAGCCGGTCAGGGCGTCGTCGGTGAGCCGGGAGGCCGTCCACCCGTCCACCGGCACGGCATCCGCGGCCGTGGACGCGATCGACGGAGCTCCGGTGCAGCACCCACCTCGTGACCGGGCACCTGCTCAGCTC
Source organism: Geodermatophilus sp. SYSU D00779 (assembly GCF_054050595.1). NCBI lineage: Bacteria > Bacillati > Actinomycetota > Actinomycetes > Geodermatophilales > Geodermatophilaceae > Geodermatophilus > Geodermatophilus sp. SYSU D00779. Next base: position 248,044 of record NZ_JBJGZQ010000002.1, on the reverse strand, counting down.
GGTCGCGGTCGAGCGTGGCCGTCGCTGTCGTGGGATCGCCGCGGGAGGACCGTGGCGGCGGCACCCACGGTCAGGGCCAGTCGGTCAGGATCTCTGCCCCGTAGTGCCCAGCGAGCGTGGCGACCCGTTCGGCGTCGGGTCCGGGCTCACCCACCGGGACGGTGCGGTCGGCCGCCGGACGGCCGAGTTCGACGAAGAAGGACTCCAGTCCGCCGGGTGTGCACAGGGTGAGCATCCGCACGGTGTCCGAGTGCACCGTGAGCAGGTGGGGGACGTCCCGTGGACAGAAGACGAACGACCCGGTCTCGGCCGGGAACACCGCGTCCCCGACCCGGACGGTCAGCGCGCCGTCCAGGACGACGAAGGACTCGTCCTCCCGGTGGTGCACGTGCGGCGGCGGCTCGGCGCCACGCGGCAGGAGTTCCTCCACGAGGCTGAAGGCCCCGCCGGTCTGCTCCGCGGTGGCGATCAGCGTGAGCAGTTCCCCGAGCGTCCAGAAGGCCGGGGCGTCGCGGAGGCTGACGGCGAACGGTGTGCGCGGCATCGGGACCCCCAGGTGACGCGGGCGACACCCACTGTGGCAGCCGGGCGGCGCGGCGTCGACGTCAGGGACGGCGGTCGGCCGCGAAGGTGGTCAGGGCGTCGTCGGTGAGCCGGAAGACCGTCCACTCGTCCATCGGCACCGCGCCGGCTGACTCGTAGAACTCGATCGAGGGCGTGTTCCAGTCCAGCACCGCCCACTCCAGCCGGTCGTACCCGCGCTGCACGCACAGGCCGGCGAGCGTGCGCAGCAGCTCGCGGCCCAGCCCGCTGCCGCGGTGCTGCGGCTGGACGTAGAGGTCCTCCAGGTGGACGCCGTGGGTGCCGCGCCAGGTGGAGAAGTTGAGGAACCACAGCGCCATCCCGACGACCGCCCCGTCGACCACGGCGACGTGCCCGAAGAGCGTGGGGGAGTCGCCGAACAGCGCAGCGGACAGCTGCTCCTCGGTCATCCGGACCTCGTGCAGGGCCTCCTCGTACTCGGCCAGCTCGCGCACCAGGCCGACCACGGCGGGGACGTCGTCGGGGCGCACCGGCCGGACGGTCACGGATCCTCCTCGCTGACGCTCGTCGGACCCGTGCCCGACTGTGCTCTGCCCTCCGCGTGAGCTCGCGGGCTCGCTCACGTGAGCAGCTCCTTGAGGCGGGTCGGGACCAGCCGGCCGAGCGGGGCGACGACCGGCACGAGGACCGGTGCCAGGAGGTAGCCGTAGGCCAGGACGCAGCCGGTCACGACCGGCACGAACGCGAAGCCGACGACGACGGCCAGCGCCGCGACGATCAGCCCGTACGGCCGCCCGCTCTTCGGGCTGACCAGCGAGCGGAACGAGCGGAAGCGGATCGTGCTGACCATCAGCAGCGCCGGGACGGCCACGATGAGCAGCACCCACAGCCGCTCCCGGCCCTGCATCTGGCCGCCGAACGCGAACACCGAGGCGAGCACGACGCCGGCCGCGCCGGGGCTCGGCATGCCGGTGAAGTACCGCTTGTCCGCGGTCGGGTCGATGGTGGTGTTGAAGCGCGCCAGCCGGATGGCCGCACACGCCACCCACAGGCCGCAGACGACCCAGCCCAGCGGGTCCCAGGCGTCGCGGCCCTCGGAGAACAGCGTGAAGGCGAGCAGCGCCGGGGCCAGCCCGAAGGACACCAGGTCGGCCAGCGAGTCGAACTGCAGGCCGAAGGGCGTCACCGCGCCGACCAGCCTGGCGACGGCGCCGTCGGCGATGTCGAAGACCACCGAGAGCCCGACCAGGACGGCGGCCAGCGTGTACTGGCCCCGGATGGAGACCAGGATCGCCACGAAGCCGCACATCATGTTGGCCAGCGTGAACAGGCTGGGCAGCGTCGCCAGCGCCCGCCGCCGGCTGCCGCGCACCGATCCGCGGACGAACTCGACGGTCGCCGTCCGCCGGGTCTGCGGGAGCCGGGCCCCGGACGAGGAGCTGGGCACCAGGGGCCTCCTCAGCGGACGTCGGACCAGCGGGCGATGACGGTCTCGCCGCCGCGCACCCGCTGGCCCACCCGGACGAGCACCGTGCACTCCCGGGGGACGAAGACGTCCATCCGGGAGCCGAACTTCATCAGGCCCATCCGCTCGCCCGTGGCCAGCCGCCGGCCGACGCCGGTGCGGGTGACGATGCGGCGGGCGAGCACGCCGACGATCTGCCGGAACACCACCGTGCGGTCGCCGTCGCGCAGCCACAGCTCGCTGCGCTCGTTCCGGTGCGCCGACTCCTTGCGGTAGGCGGCCAGGAAGCTGCCCTTGCGGTAGGAGCTCTCCACGACCTCACCGTGGTACGGCGAGCGGTTCACGTGCACGTCGACGACGGACAGGAACACGCTGACCTGCTGCCAGTCGCCCTCGGGGGCCACCCCCTCCTGCGGCTCGCCCGCGACCATCACCACGCCGTCCGCGGGGGAGAGGACGTCGTCGGGTGCCGGTGCCTCGACGTCGCAGCGCCGGTCGGGGTCGCGGAAGAACAGCGCCATGTAGGCCGACAGGAGAGCGAAGGGCCAGGCGGCGAGCCGCAGGCCGCGTCGCTCGCCGGCGCGGCCTGCCGCAGCGAGGACAGCGGCGGGTGCCAGGGGCCCGGTGATGAAGGGCCACCCGGCCCGGTCGATACGCATCGAGGTCAGACGGTACCGGGCGGCCACTGTGTTCCGGCCCCGCTGCAGAGGCCCGCCGCGAGCCTGCGAGCGGTGGGAGCAGCGGGGTCCTCCCTCAGGCCGGGGCCGAGGCGATGTCCACCAGCCAGCGCAGGCCGTAGCGGTCGGTCACCTGACCGAAGGTGTCGCCCCACACCTGCTTCTCCAGGGGGACGTCGACCGCGCCGCCCTCGGCCAGCCCCTCGAACCAGCGGGTCAGCGTGGGCGCGTCGTCCCCGGACAGGGACAGCGACACCCGGTCGGGTCCGGCGGCGTCCGGGTCGTGGCCGTCGGAGGCCATCAGCTCGAGTCCGTCCTCGGTGCGCAGGACGGCGTGCATGACGCCGTCGTCGGGGAACTGGTCCCCGCCGCCGACGTCACCGAAGGTCATCACGTCGAGCTCGCCGCCGAGGACGGAGCGGTAGAACTCCATCGCCTCGCGGGCGTTGCCGGCGAAGTGCAGGTACGGGTTCAGGCGGGCGGCCATCGGGTCTCCTGGGGTGCGGGTGCGGTGTCTCGGCACGGCAGACCGTCCCGGCCCGCAGGAGTCATCGGCCGCGGCCGGGAGGGGGCTCAGCGCTCCGGCCGTGCGAGCTCTGCGCCCGGCGTCACCGCGAGCACCAGCGGCGTCAGGACGCACCCGAGGGCCATCGGGCCCTCCTCGGCGGCGGGACGTCAGGCACGGCGACGGCCGGCGAGCGGAGCGCTCGCCGGCCGTCGCGACGTGGTGGAGCAGCCTCCCTGGCGGGAGGCGGGGAGGTCCTTCAGGCGGCGGCCTTCGTCTCCCAGAAGATCTTGTCGATCTCGGCGATGTAGTCGAGCAGCTTCTGGCCCTCGGCCGGGTCCATGCTGCCCCGGGCCCCCGAGGCGCCGGCCTGCTTGGTGGCCTTGTTGAACAGCTCGTGCAGCTGCGGGTACTTCTCGAAGTGCGGGGCCTTGAAGTAGTCGGTCCACAGCACCCACAGGTGGTGCTTGACCAGCTCGGCGCGCTGGTCCTTGATCATGATCGCGCGGGTCCGGAAGACCGGGTCCTCGTTGGCCTGGTACTTCTCCTGGATGGCCTTGACGGACTCCGCCTCGATGCGGGCCTGGGCCGGGTCGTACACGCCGCAGGGGACGTCGCAGTGAGCGGTCGCCTCCACGGCGGAGAACATGCGGAAACGCATGGGCTTAGCCTCCGGTTCTGTGGCGTCGGTTCGTCTGCGACCCTACTCCCGGTGAGCAGCGGGGACACGTCCGGAGCAGGGCGGATGACGGACGTCGAGCCGCTGGTCACACCGTGGGTGGTGGCCCGGGTGTCCGGTCCCTCGATGACCCCCACGGTCCGCTCCGGCGACCGACTGCTGGTGCGGCGGGTCGCCGGAGGCGCCACGGTGCGCCACGACGACGTCGTCCTGGCCCGCTTCCCGGCACGGCCGGAGCTGCTGGTGGTCAAGCGGGTACGCCGCGTGGTGCCGGGTGGGCACTGGGTCGAGGGGGACAACCCCTTCGTCACCGACGACAGCCGCGCGTTCGGCCCGGCGGTCGTCGTCGGTCGGGTGGTCGGCCGGCTGTGGCCGCGGCCGGGGCGGCTGCCCGGGCGTCCGGCCTAGCGGGCCGTGCGCAGCTGCGCGTAGCGGGCGCGGCACTCCTCGATCGTCGGCAGCAGACCCTGCTCGCGGGCCTCGGCCAGCGTGGGGGCCCGCTCGTCCTTGGCCGACAGCTCGAACTCCACGTCGTCCGGCCACGGCAGGTCCAGCGCCGGGTCCAGCGGCGCGACGCCGAACTCCCGCGACGGGTCGTAGCCGCTGGAGACGAGGTAGGTGACCGAGCTGCCGTCGGCCAGCGACAGGAAGGCGTGCCCGAGGCCCTCGGCGAGGTACACCGCACGGGGCTGCTCGCTGTCGAGGACGACGGCGTCGTGCACGCCGAACGTGGGGGAGCCCACCCGGACGTCGACGACGACGTCGAGCACTCGGCCGGCCGGGCAGTAGACGTACTTGGCCTGGCCGGGCGGGACGAGGGCGAAGTGGACGCCGCGCAGCACGCCGCGGGCGGAGACGCTGTGGTTGGCCTGGGCCAGCGGCAGGCCGTGGCCGACGACGTCGGCGAGCACGTCGGCGCGGTACCACTCGGTGAACCGGCCGCGGGCGTCGCCGTGCGGGACGAGGTCGAGGACGTAGGCGTCGCCGACGGCGAGCTGACGGATCTGCACGCGTGGACGGTAACCAGGTCGGCCTGCGGCGCCGCGCAGCCCCGGTCCGGTGCCCGGACCGTGTCCCCCGCACGGCGGGACGGGACCGTGCGAGGGGGATTAGGCTCCCGGGTCCATGAGCGCGCAGCAGCACGACGGGACTGCCGACCGTTTCGCCGACGACCCGGCGTTCGCGGTGCACGAGGGCGGCAAGCTGGTCGTACGCCCCACCCGCTCGATCGACTCCGTCGCCGACCTGGCGCTCACCTACACGCCCGGCGTCGCGCGGGTGTCCAGCGCCATCGCCGCCGAGCCCGCGCTGGCCGACCGGTTCACCTGGGCGCCGCGCGTGGTCGCGGTGGTCTCCGACGGCACCGCCGTCCTGGGCCTGGGCGACATCGGCCCGGCCGCGGCGCTGCCGGTCATGGAGGGCAAGGCCTGCCTGTTCAGCGAGTTCGCCGGCCTCTCCTCGGTGCCGGTGGTGCTGTCCACGTCCGACGTCGACGCGATCGTGGAGACCGTGGCGGCGATCGCGCCGTCCTTCGGTGGCATCAACCTCGAGGACATCAGCGCGCCGCGCTGCTTCGAGATCGAGGACCGGCTGCGCGAGCGGCTGGACATCCCGGTCATGCACGACGACCAGCACGGCACGGCGATCGTCGTCCTGGCCGCGCTGCGCAACGCGGCGCGGGTGGTCGGCCGGGAGCTCGGGTCCCTGCGGGTGGTCGTCTCCGGCGCGGGTGCGGCCGGGGTCGCCTGCACCAAGATCCTGCTCGAGGCCGGCGTCGGCGACATCGCCGTGGCCGACTCCCGGGGCGTGCTGCACACCGGCCGGGAGGACCTCACGCCGATCAAGCGCTGGCTCGCGGAGAACACCAACCGGGCCGGCTACGCGGGCACGATGGCCGGCGCGCTGCAGGGCGCCGACGTCTACCTGGGCCTGTCCGGGGGGTCGGTGCCCGAGTCGGTGATCGCCTCGATGGCGCAGGACTGCATCGTGTTCTCACTGGCCAACCCGATCCCCGAGGTGGACCCGGAGATGGCGGCCCGGTACGCGGCCGTCGTCGCCACCGGCCGCAGCGGCGAGCCCAACCAGATCAACAACGTGCTCGCCTTCCCCGGGGTCTTCCGGGGCGCGATCGACGCCGGGGCGACCAGCATCACCGAGGAGATGAAGCTGGCCGCGGCCACCGCGATCGCCGATGTCGTGGGCGAGGAGGTGCGGGCGGACTACGTGGTGCCCAGCCCGCTGGACCGCCGGGTGGCCGAGGCCGTGGCCACGGCGGTGGCCGCCTGCGCCCGCGACCAGGGCGTCACCCGCTGAGGGAGGACCCCGCCACTCGGCTGCTCGTGCGTCCCGCCCCGAGCCTGCGAGGGGTGGGGAGGACGGGTCCCTCCCGCCTGCGAGGGACCACTCTCACCCCAAGCTGCGCAGGTCCTGCAGCAGCGGGTCGACCGCGGCGCGGACGTCGGTGTTGAGGTAGACGCAGTACAGCGTCACCAGCGCGAACGCCGGCACCAGCACCACCTTCTCCAACGACGCCCCGGTGCGCAGCGGGGTCAGCTTCAGCCGTGACCGGCGCAGCAGCCAGAGCACCGGCACCGGCACGCCCTGCGTCGTGAGCGCGTCCCCGGCGATGTGGGTCAGCACGCCCAGCGCGACCGCCCAGGGCAGCCAGGCCGGGCTGGGGGAGTGCTCGAGCAGCAGCCAGGCGCCACCCCAGGACAGCACCAGGTTGCCGACGACGGTGTTCTCCGCCCGCCCCGGGATGAGGAAGTGCAGCGCCCTCAGCGCCAGCCCGATCGCCAGGCTCAGGAGCAGCAGGCTGGACCAGAACGCGAGCGCCGCGGCCAGCGCCAGGGCGCCGAAGACCAGCGGGGCCAGGACGGCGTCGTGGGTGCCCCAGCGGTGCCCCTGCGCCAGCCGCCCCACCGCACCGGAGGGGACGTCGGTGATCGGGCCCCACATGTCCGACACCGTCGAGCCGTTGTGGTCCAGGTCGGGCAGCATGGCCATCCCGCCGACGGTGGCGATCCAGGCGACCTGGCCGACGGTGCCCCCGACCGGGGCCCACGGCAGCGTCGCGGCACCGGCGGCGAGCCCGGAGAGCGCGTGCGAGTGACCGAGCACGGACACAGCGTGCCGCCGCGGGCCGCCGTCCCCACGCAGGCGCGCCATCACACGGCGATCCTCCGGACGGCACCGCGGGCAGGTGCCGTCCCCTGCTGCACGGAGCCGGTCCGCCCAGCCGCGGGGAGGAGCCTCCGGCCCCGTCCCCGCGGCCGGCCTCGCAGAGCGGCTCGCTATTCCTCGTCGTCCTCGGTGCCGCCGCGCGCCAGCCAGGTGGCCAGCCGCTCGACGGGCACCTCAAACTCGGGGTGCTGGTCGACGAACGCCTGCATCTGGTCGGCCAGCCAGGCGAGGGTCACCTGCTCCTCGCCCCGCCGGTCGGCCAGCTCCTCCAGGCCCCGGTCCGTGAAGTACATGGGTGGGGTGGACTAGTGCGCGAAGGCCTCGGCCACGAGACGCTTCTGCTCCACCTCGTGGACCTTCGCCGAGCCGACGGCCGGGCTGGCTGCGGCCGGGCGGCTGACGCGGCGCAGGCGGTGGCCGGCCGGCAGGTGCTCGGGCAGGTTCACGGCCATGAACTGCCAGGCGCCCATGTTCGCCGGCTCCTCCTGCACCCAGACGACGTCCTGCACGTTCGGGTAGCGCTCCAGCGCCTGCCGGATCTGCTCGGCCGGCAGCGGGTAGAGCTGCTCGACGCGCAGCACCGCGGTGTCGGCGGTGCCGGTGGCCTCCCGCTGGGCCAGCAGGTCGTAGGCGACCTTGCCGCTGCACAGCAGGACCCGGCGCACGGCGCCGTCGTCCAGCGGCTCGCCGCCCACGCCCGGGTCGGCCAGCACCGGCCGGAAGGTCTCGTCGGTGAACTCCGAGACCGGGCTCACGGCGGCCTTGGCCCGCAGCAGCGACTTGGGCGTGAAGACGACCAGCGGCCGGTGCACGTCCGAGAGCGCCTGGCGGCGGAGCAGGTGGAAGTAGTTGCCCGGCGTCGAGCAGTTGGCGACGGTCATGTTGTTCTCCGCCGACAGCTGCAGGAACCGCTCGATGCGACCGCTGGAGTGGTCCGGGCCCTGCCCCTCGAGGCCGTGCGGCAGCAGCAGGGTGACGCCGGAGCGCTGACCCCACTTGGCCTCACCGGAGCTGACGAACTCGTCGATGACCATCTGGGCGCCGTTGACGAAGTCGCCGAACTGGGCCTCCCACAGCACCAGGGCGCTGGGGTTGGCCACCGAGTACCCGTACTCGAAGCCCAGCGCCGCGTACTCCGAGAGCAGCGAGTCGTAGACGAAGAACTTCGCCTGATCCGGGGACAGGTTCGCCAGCGGCGTGTACTCCGCGGCGGACTCCCGGTCGATGAGCACCGAGTGACGCTGGACGAAGGTGCCGCGGCGGGAGTCCTGACCGGCCAGCCGCACCGGGACGCCCTGCATGAGCAGGGACCCGAAGGCCAGCAGCTCACCCATCGCCCAGTCGATGCCGCCCTCGCTGACCATCGCCGCCCGCCGCTCCAGCATCCGCTGGAGCTTCGGGTGGACGGTGAAGTCCGGCGGCAGGGAGACGTGCGCGTCGCCGATCGCCTTGAGCACCTCGGTGGTGATCGCCGTGGCGACCGGGTGCTCCTGGGCGGGCTGGTCCATGACCGGCTGCGGCTTCGAGGTGTCCTGCGCGTCGTGCGTCTCGGCGAAGGCCCGCTCCAGCTGGTCGCGGTAGTCCTTGAGCGCCTCCTCGGCCTCGGCCAGCGTGATGTCGCCGCGACCGATGAGGGACTCGGTGTACAGCTTCCGGACCGACCGCTTGCGGTCGATGATGTCGTACATCAGCGGCTGGGTCATCGACGGGTCGTCGCCCTCGTTGTGGCCGCGGCGGCGGTAGCAGACCAGGTCGATGACGACGTCCTTCTTGAACGCCTGCCGGTACTCGACCGCCAGCCGCGCCACCCGGACGCACGCCTCGGGGTCGTCGCCGTTGACGTGGAAGATCGGCGCGTTGACCATCCGCGCCACGTCGGTGGAGTACAGGCTCGAGCGGGACTGCGCCGGGCTGGTGGTGAAGCCGACCTGGTTGTTGATGACGACGTGCACGGTGCCGCCGGTGCGGTAGCCGCGCAGCTGCGAGAGGTTCAGCGTCTCCGCGACGACGCCCTGGCCGGCGAAGGCCGCGTCCCCGTGCAGCAGGACCGGCAGGACGGTGAAGCCCTGCTCGCCCTTGTCGATCATGTCCTGCTTGGCGCGGACGACGCCCTCGAGGACGGGGTTGACCGTCTCCAGGTGCGAGGGGTTGCTGGCCAGCGAGACGGCGATCTCGGCACCCGGCTTGAACGGGTTCTCGAAGGTGCCCTCGGCGCCCAGGTGGTACTTCACGTCCCCGGAGCCCTGCACGGTGCCGGGGTCGATGTTGCCCTCGAACTCACCGAAGATCTTGGCGTAGCTCTTGCCGAGGACGTTGGCCAGCACGTTGAGCCGGCCGCGGTGCGCCATGCCGATCGCGACCTCGTCGAGGCCGTGGTCGGTGCCGGCGATGAGGACCTCGTCCAGCAGCGGGATGACCGACTCGCCGCCCTCGAGGCTGAACCGCTTCTGGCCGACGTACTTGGTCTGCAGGAAGGTCTCGAACGCCTCGGCGGCGTTGAGCCGGCCGAGCACGTGCTTCTGCTTCTCCCGGTCGGGCTGCTCGGCCTTGACCTCGACCCGCTGCTGGATCCACTCCCGCTCTTCGGGGTCGGTGATGTGCATGTACTCCACGCCGACCGTGCGGCAGTAGGAGTTGCGCAGCACCCCGAGGACGTCGCGCAGCGCCATCAGCTTCTCGCCGGCGAAGCCCCCGACGGGGAACTTCCGGTCGAGGTCCCACAGCGTCAGGCCGTGCTGGAGGATGTCCAGGTCGGGGTGGCTGCGGACCTTGAACTCGAGCGGGTCGGTGTCGGCCATGAGGTGGCCGTTGCGCCGGTAGGACTCGATGACCTCGATGACCCGGGCTTCCTTGTCGATCTGCCCCTCGCGGCTGACCCGCACGTCGGGCATCCAGCGCACCGGCTCGTAGGGGATGCGCAGCGACCGGAAGACGTCGTCGTAGAAGCCGTCCTCACCGAGCAGCAGCTGGTGCAGGCGGCGCAGGAAGTCGCCGGACTCGGCGCCCTGGATGATCCGGTGGTCGTACGTGGAGGTCAGCGTGATGATCTTGCTGACCGCCATGTCGGTGAGCGCCTCGGGGCTCATCCCCTGGAACTCGGCGGGGTACTCCATGGCGCCGACGCCGATGATCGCGCCCTGGCCGGCGGTCAGCCGCGGCACCGAGTGGTTGGTGCCGATCGTGCCCGGGTTGGTCAGGCTGATCGTGGTGCCCGAGAAGTCCTCGAGGGTCAGCTTGCCCGCGCGGGCGCGGCGGATGACGTCCTCGTAGGCGCCCCAGAACCGGGCGAAGTCCATCTCCTCGGCGGCCTTGATGGAGGCGACGACGAGGGAGCGCGAGCCGTCGGACCGGGGCAGGTCGATGGCCAGGCCGAAGTTGACGTGCTCGGGCTGCACCAGGGTCGGCTTGCCGTCGACCTCGGCGAAGGCGGCGTTCATGTTCGGGAAGTCGTCGAGCGCCCGGACCAGCGCGTAGCCGATCAGGTGGGTGAACGAGACCTTCCCGCCGCGCGAGCGGGCCAGGTGGTTGTTGATGACGATGCGGTTGTCGGCCAGCAGCTTGGCCGGGACCGCGCGCACGCTGGTCGCCGTCGGCACGGTCAGCGAGGCGTTCATGTTCTTGACGACGCTGGCCGCCGCCCCGCGCAGCGGGACGCGCTTCGGGCCCTCACCGGCGGGCTGGTCGGCCTTGGCGGCGGCGGCGGGCTTCGCGGCCGGTGCCGGCTTCGCGGCGGGCGCGGCCTTGGCAGCCGGCTGCTGCTGCGCCTTCCGGTCGGCGGCCCGGTCCACCACGGTGTCCTCGGTGCGCTCCTGCACGCGGGTGGCCCGGGAGGGGGCGCCGGCGCCGTCGCTGGGCTGCTGGTCGGGGGCCGGTTGCTGGTCGGGGGCCGGCTGCCGGTCGGCGGGCGCGGGGGCCGGGGCGGACGACGCGGGCTCGGCGGCCGGAGCGGCCGCTGCCTCCCGGTCGTCGCTCGCGGACACCGGGCTGCCCGGCCGGTAGTCGGCGAAGAACTCGTGCCACGCCTGGTCCACGCTCGAGGGATCGGCGAGGTACTGCTGGTACATCTCCTCGACCAGCCACTCGTTGGTGCCGAATCCCGCCACCGCTGAGGAGTTGGGGGTGGAGGACGGCCGGGATGAGCTCACGCTTGACACGGGGTCGAGTGCCTTCTTCGTCGTCGGTGCACGTCTCTGGACCGGGGATGGAGTCTACGCCCGCAGCTGTGTGCAGACCGGGTGCGAAACGGCGCCGTCCAGGGCGCCGCCCCGAGCCTGCGAGGGGTGGGGAGGACGGCGGCCCCCTGCAGGGGCCCGCCACGAGCTCGGACGTCGAGGGGGGCAGGGGGTCCTCAGTCCGTGGCACCGCGTGCGACGAGCAGGTCGGCGAGGGCGTCGTGCGTGGTCGCCCGACCTGCGTCGTCCCGGCGGGTGCGGGCCGCGGCGACCCGGCTGATGTCGAGGGCGCTGGCGCCGTCGACGGTGGTGGCGTTGACGTCGGCTCCCGCGTCCAGCAGGACGCGGACCACGTCGGGCGCGTCGCGCCCGGGAGCGCCGGCGACAGCGGCGTGCAGCGGGGAGCGGCCGGTGTCGGGTTCGCGCCGGTTGACGTCGGCCCCGGCGGCCAGCAGCAGGTGGACCAGCTCCAGCCGGGTGCTGGCCGCGGCGGTGTGCAGCGCGCCGCGGTCGACGTCGGCGCCCCGGTCCAGCAGCGTCCGGGCGCTGCCGGCGGCACCGCCGGCCGCGGCGAGGGTCAGCAGGTCGACCCCCGTCACCGGGTCGGTCAGCGGGGCACCGCCGTCCAGCTCGGTGCGCAGCCGCTCGGCGTCGTCAAGGTAGGCGGCGCTGGCCGCGTCGACCGGGGCGCCCAGCTCGCGCAGCAGCGGGACCAGTCCGGGCGCGGACTCCAGCGCGGTGTGCAGCGGGTCCCGGCCGTGCTCGGTCCTTGCGGAGAGGTCCGCGCCGGCCTCCACCAGCAGTCGCACGACCTCGGTGCGTCCCTCGGCGACGGCCAGGTGCAGCGGCGTCCAGCCGCCCTGGCCGTCGCGCTCCACCGTGGCGGTCAGCAGCCGGGGGGAGTCCTGGACGGCGGCACGCACGGCCTGGAGGTCGCCGTCGGCGATCAACCGGGCCAGTCGGGGGGCGGTCATGCGCGTGGTCGTGGGCGTGGTCATGGGGTGATCCCCGTTCCGATCGGGAGCTCGACCCCCTGCAGGGCCCCGCCACGGGCTCGGAAGCGGTGGGGGCAGGGGGTCCTTCTTCAGACGACGTCGCGGCGGACGGAGAGCAGAGTGCCCACGAGCGCCGCCACCAGACCGTAGCCGAGCAGCAACAGGCCGCCCTGCCACCGCTCGAGGAGGTCGGGGGCGATGGCCTGCGGGCCGCGGAAGGTGGTGGTCATGGCCTCGAGGGCGCCGCCGGGCAGCCACTTGTAGACCGCCGCCGTGGCGGAGAAGGCCGACAGCAGCGGCTCGACGACGTAGAGGTAGACCAGCGCCCCGACGATCGCCCCGACCTGGTTGCGCAGCAGCGCGCCCAGGCCCACGCCGATGACCGCGTACACGACGATCGCCAGCCCGGCGCTGAGCAGCACCTCCGCGTTCTCGCCGGTCAGGGACGGCGCGGCGCCCCGTGCCCCGGCGTAGACGACGACCACCGCGACCGTCACGGCCACCGCGGCGAGCGCGAACGGGACGGCGGCCAGCGCGTAGGCCACCAGCTTGGCGACCACGACCCGGCCGCGCTTCGGCGTGGTGAGGAAGGTCGGGGTCGCGGTGCGGTGCCGGAACTCCTGGGTCATCCCGATGATGCCGAGGATCAGCGCGAAGACCACGGCGTTGGACGCGACGGCGAGGGCCAGCGCCTCGTAGTCGGGCGAGCCGACGGGGGGCGGGCCACCCTCCTGGCCGGCGAGCCCGGTGAGCAGGGCGGCGAACCCGCCGGCCATCACGCAGGCGCCGGCCAGCAGCCCGATCCAGACCCGGGTGGTGAACAGCTTGGTCCACTCGGCGCGGACGAGCGCGGTCATCGGGCGGCCCCCTGGGATGCGGCGAACTGCTCCTGGCCGGCGGTGAGCCGGAAGTACAGCTCCTCCAGGCCGCTGGTCTCCGCGCGCAGCTCGTGCAGCTCGACCCCGGCCTGGAAGGCCTGCGCGCCCACGGCGTCCGGCGTCGTCCCGGTCACCGTGACCCGGCCGTCCTCGCTCGGTGCGACGGCGAACCCGGCGGCGCCGAGGACCTCGGCCAGCCGGCCGGCCTCGGGGCTGCGCACCAGCACCGCGCCGCTGCCCTGCGCGCCCGAGCGCAGCTCGGCCAGCGAGCCCTCGCGGACCAGCCGCCCGGCGCCGACGATCACCACGCGGTCGGCGGTCTGCTCCATCTCGGCGAGCAGGTGGCTGGAGACCAGCACGGTGCGCCCCTCGTCGTGCGCCAGGTGGCGCAGGAACCCGCGCAGCCAGTGGATGCCCTCCGGGTCCAGCCCGTTGGCCGGCTCGTCGAGCACCAGCACCGCCGGGTCGCCGAGCAGCGCCGTGGCCAGCGCCAGCCGCTGCCGCATCCCCAGCGAGTAGCCGCCCGCGCGACGCCGGCCGGCGTCGGCCAGGCCGACCTGGGCGAGGACCTCGTCGGCGCGCGTGACCGGCAGGCCCGCGGCCCGGCAGTACACCCGCAGGTGGTTGCGCCCGGACCGCGCCGGGTGGAACGCCGTCTCGAGCACCGCGCCGACCCTGCGCACGGGCGAGGGGAGGTCGGGATAGGCGACGCCGTCGAAGGTCGCCGTCCCCGTGTCCGGCCGCTCGAGGCCCAGGACCATGCGCAGCGTGGTCGTCTTGCCGGCCCCGTTGGGGCCGAGGAAGCCGGTGACGGCGCCCGGCTCGACGCTGAAGCTGAGGTCGGAGACGGCGCGGACGGCGCCGAAGCTCTTGCTGAGGCTGCGGACCTCGACCCGCACGGGGTCGCGGTGGCGGCTGCTGCCGGGGTGGATGGCGCTCTCCTCGCGTCGGCCGGGCGACGTCCCCATCCAAGCGCACCCGGCAGCTGCAACGGCACCCTCCGGTCCGCTCCGCGCGTGTCCGGGCGTGACCCCCAGCACACCCCGTGACCGGCGTGTTCGGTAGATTGCCCGGTCAGGCGGGTGAGCCGGCTCCCCGGCGAGCCGGAGCCGTGCCGCTCGAGGCGGCCGAGGAAGGCCATCGAGGAGGGTCCGTGAGCGCCTACCGCACGGTGGTCGTCGGGACCGACGGGTCGGACTCCTCGCTGCTGGCGGTGCGCCGCGCCGGGGCCCTCGCCGGGGCCTGCCGGGCGCGGCTGGTGATCGTGTGCGCCTACCTGCCGCCGCGGGCGGACGAGCGCGAGGGGCCCCGCGCGCACCAACGGGGCGAGGGCGCGTACCCGGTGGTCGGGTCCGCGCCGGCGGACGACGTCGTGCGGCGCGCCGCGGAGGAGGCCGTCGGGGCCGGCGCGGGGGAGGTCGAGCAGATGGCCGTGGTCGGCTCGCCGGTCGAGACCCTGCTCGACGTCGTCACCCGCGCCCAGGCCGACCTGCTCGTCGTCGGCAACCGGGGGCTCGACAGCCTCAAGGGCCGGCTGATCGGGTCGGTGCCGGCGGACGTGACCCGACGCTCGTCGGTCGACGTCCTGGTCGTCCACACCACGGGCTGACGGCCCTGCCGGACACCCCTCGGGACCCAGACGTGGTGGCGGACGCCGGCGACGCCCACGAGGCGCTGCTGCGCCTGCTCCTCGACGGTCCGCGCCGCTACACCCGGCTGCAGATCGCCGCGATGGCCGGTCTGCCCCCCGAGCGCACCCGGCGGCTGTGGCGGGCCCTCGGCTTCCCCGACGCCGCCGACCACGACCCGATCTTCACCGACGCCGACGTCCGGGCGCTGGAGCTGCTCCGCGCGCTCATCGACTCGGGCTTCATCGAGCCGGGCACCGAGGCCTCGATCGCCCGCGCGATGGGGCAGTCACTGTCGCGGCTGGCCGACTGGCAGACCGACCTGCTCGCCGACGCCCTGTCCCGCGGCGGCGCCGAGGGTGGGCGCGCCGTCCCGCCGGACGAGGCGGTGGCCGCCGCCCGCAGCCTCTTCCCCCTGCTGCGTGAGCTGCAGACCTACGTGTGGCGGCGGCACCTGGCGGCCAACGCCGACCGGCTGCTCACCCCGGCGGCTGCCGTCGACCGGCGGGAGCTCGCCGTCGGCTTCGCCGACCTGGTCGGCTACACCAGCCGCAGCCGGGGGATGGGTGGGCGGGAGCTCGGCGCGATGGTGGAGGACTTCGAGAGCATCGGGAGCGAGGTCATCGCCCGCCACCACGGCCGGGTGGTCAAGACGGTGGGGGACGGCGTGCTCTACACCGCCGTCTCGGCCATCGACGCCGTGGAGATCGGGCTGGAACTGCCCGAGGCCTGGCAGGCCGAGGACCGCCCGCCGCTGCGGGTCGGCGCCGCGTACGGCACCGTGCTCACCCACCTCGGCGACGTGTACTCACCGGTGGTGAACCTGGCCAGCCGGCTCACCTCGATCGCCCTGCCCGGCACGCTGCTGGTCGACCGGGACCTCGCCCGCCAGCTGCGCGGGCTGCCCCGCTACCGGGTGCGGCCGCTGCGCCGGGTGTCGGTGCGCGGATACGACGACCTGCAGCCCTGGCGCGTGCAGCGCCGCCCGCCGGGGGAGGCCGACCTCGCGCTGGAGAGCATGCTCGACGAGATGGCCGACGACGTCCTCGAGGAGGACGCCGGCGATTGAAGGACCACCCTTCCCCCCCCACGCCTCGCATGCTCGGCGCGGGCCCCTGGAGGGTGGCCGTTCCAGCACCTCACCAGGCCGGGACGAACCCGTTCGCGCCGTCCCGGCCGGGCTTGGCACCCTGGTGACCCGTGAGTGCCACGCTCGTCGCCCGGGGCCTGGCCGCCGGCCACGGTGCCCGCGTCCTCTTCTCCGACCTCGACCTCGTCGTCGCGCCCGGCGACGTCGTCGGGCTGGTCGGGGTCAACGGCGCGGGCAAGTCCACCCTGCTGCGCACGCTCGCCGGTGAGCTGCCACCCGAGTCGGGCAGCGTCACCGTCAGCCCGCCCACGGCGACCCTCGGGTACCTGCCGCAGGAGCACGAGCGCCGGCCGGGCGAGACGGTGGGCCAGGCGCTGGCCCGCCGGACCGGGGTCGCCGCCGCGCAGGCCGCTCTGGACGCCGCCACCGACGCGCTCACCGAGGGCGCGGACGGCGCCGACGACGCCTACGCCGAGGCGCTGGAGCGCTGGCTGACCCTCGGCGGGGCCGACCTCGACGAGCGCGCGGCGCAGGTCGTCGGCGAGGTGGCGCCCGGGGTGTCCCTCGACACGGCGACGACCGGGCTCTCCGGCGGCCAGGCCGCGCGGGTCGGGCTGGCCGGCCTGCTGCTCTCGCGCTACGACGTGCTGCTGCTCGACGAGCCGACCAACGACCTGGACCTGGCCGGCCTGGAGCAGCTGGAGCGCTTCGTCACCGGGGCGCGCAGCGGCATCGTCGTCGTCAGCCACGACCGGGAGTTCCTCGCCCGCACGGTGACCCGCGTGGTGGAGCTGGACCTCGCCCAGCAGGTGGTCCGGGTGCACGACGGCGGCTACGAGGCCTACCTGGTCGAGCGGGAGGTGGCCCGGCGGCACGCGCGCGAGGAGTACGAGGAGTACGCCGAGACCAGGGCCGGGCTCGAGGCGCGCGCCCGCATGCAGCGCAACTGGCTGGCCAAGGGCGTGCGGGACGCGGTCAAGAAGCAGAAGGACCCGGACAAGTTCATCAAGGCCCACAACCGGGCGACGGCGGAGAAGCAGGGGGCGAAGGCCAAGCAGACCGAGCGGATGATCGAGCGGCTGGAGGTGGTCGAGGAGCCGCGCAAGGAGTGGGAGCTGCGGATGGAGATCGCCGCCGCGCCGCGCGCCGGGGCGGTCGTCGCCACGCTGTCCGGTGCCGTCGTGCGCCGCGGGGACTTCACCCTCGGGCCGGTCGACCTGCAGGTGGACTGGGGCGACCGGGTGGTCATCACCGGCCCCAACGGCAGCGGCAAGTCCACGCTGCTGGCCGCCCTGCTGGGGCGGGTGCCGCTGGACGAGGGCCGCGGCGGGCTGGGCCCGTCGGTGCGGATCGGCGAGATCGACCAGGCCCGCGGCGCGTTCCTCGGCGCCGAGCCGCTGCTGGAGGCCTTCGCCGCGGAGGTGCCCGACCGGCCCACCGCCGACGTGCGCACCCTCCTGGCGAAGTTCGGGCTCACCGCCGAGCACGTGCTGCGCCCGGCCGACACCCTCTCGCCGGGGGAGCGGACCCGGGCCGGGCTGGCGCTGCTGCAGGCCCGCGGGGTCAACGTGCTGGTCCTCGACGAGCCGACCAACCACCTCGACCTGCCGGCCATCGAGCAGCTGGAGCAGGCGCTGGCCGGCTACCGCGGCACGCTGCTGCTGGTCACCCACGACCGCCGGATGCTGGCCGCCGTCGACACCCCCCGCCGGATCACCGTCGAGGACGGCCGGGTCACCGAGTAGTGGAAGGACCCCGTCCTCCTCACGCCTCGCACGCTCGGCGCGAGCCTCGGGACGGGGCCGGGGACGGGATCTCCAGGGCCGCGGCCACCGCGTACTCCGCCGTCGTCGCCAACTCCCGCGGCGTCGCGCCGGCGGAGGACAGCGCGGGCAGCAGGTGCACCTCCACGACGGTGCCCGGGGAGGCGGCCAGCCAGCGCATCGCCGCCACCGTCGAGCGTCCGCCAGGGGGCGGGGACGCCGCGCCGCGCCAGCGGACGGCGACCGGGCACACCGCGGCACCGGCGTCCACCGCGGCGGCCAGCAGGGCGGGGGAGAAGCGGCCCAGACCCGTGCCACCCCGCCCGCCCTCCTCGGGGCGGACGCTGACCGACGTCCCCAGGCGCAGATGGGTGGCGACCCGCGCGGAGACCGCGGGGACCGTCGGCACCGGCACCCCCGCGAGCCGGTCGGGGCCCCCGGCGACCGCGGCGCCGGGGACGACGGTGAGCAGCGCCAGCGGGTCCAGGGCGGTGGCCGTGTTCGAGACCAGCAGCAGCCCGGTGCCGGTGCGCGGCCAGGCCGTGGCCGGCACGTGGACCTCCACGCGCACGCCCAGGCCGGTCAGCACGCGGGCGGCGCCGCAGACGCTGCGGCGCCGGCTGCTGCCCACGGGCGGACGCAGACGGCTCACGGCGACGGTGGCGCCGACGCGGAGCCAGTTCGACGAGGTCGCAGCGGTCACGGTGCCTCCCGGGACGCGCGGCGGACCCGGGTGGCCCGCTCGCACCGCGAGCGTCGCGGGCGCAGGTGTCGGGCCGGGAACGTCCGGGAGACGGCGACGGGACGGTTGCGGGACGACCCGTCGCCGACCCCGTCAGGGCGTGTCGAGCGCCTCCGTGAGGCCGACCGCGTCCATGCCTGCCCAGGTGTCGTCGACGTGGTGCGCCAGCACCATGAGGTCGCGCAGGTTCCCGTCCCGGTCGCGGATGTGGTCTTCCAGCAGTGCCTCCCCGGTGAAGCCCAGACCGGTGAACAGCGCCAGGGCCGGCCCCTGGTCGGCGACCACCTCGACGACGAGCTTGGTCAGCCCGGCCTCGAGGGCGTGCACCACGGCGTGCCGGGCCAGCTCCCGCCCCAGCCCCGAGCCGCGGCGGTCGGGCGAGACCACCAGCCGGACCTCGCCGACGTGGTCGGACCAGCCGGGCAGCCGGAGGACGGCGACGTAGCCGAACACCCGGCCGCCGTCGTCCAGCGCCACCCAGCGGTCGACCCCCGGCGAGCCGGCCGCCCAGCCGCGCACGACCTCGGGGTCGGTGACGTCCTCGCGGATGAAGGTCCGGTCGCCCTCGGGCAGGTCGGCGAAGAAGCGCACCAGGGCCTCGCAGTGCGCCTCGGTCAGCGGGGTCACGGTGGTCACCGGGCGACCTCCTCGCCCTGCAACGGCTCACTGCGTCGTCGGAGGAAGTCGATGATCGTGGGCACCGTCGTCCGGGCCGCCGTCCGACCGACGACCAGGCCCATGTGCCCGGCCGGCAGCCGCAGCTCGTGCTTGTCCGGGGAGCCGACCAGGTCGATCAGGGGAGCGCTGGCCTCTGCCGGGACGATGTGGTCGCGATCGGCCCGGACGGTGAGGAACGGCACCCGGATGTCGGACAGGTGCACGCGGTCGCCGCCCACCGTCAGCCGGTCGGTGACCATCCCGTTGTCGCGCACCAGCATCCGCACCGTCTCCTCCGCGGCGGCCCCGGGGAAGGGGACGTGGTCGTCCGACCAGCCGGTCATGGCCTGGTAGCCGGCCACGTACTCGTCGTTCCAGAGGCGCTCCCACAGCGTCACGTAGCGGGTCACCTCGGCGGTGGGGGTCAGCGTCTTGAAGCCCTGCAGGACGACCCGGGGCGGCACGTTGCCGTCGGCGTCCAGCACGTCGGACACCTCCAGGCCGCCGACCCGGAACAGGTCGGCCAGCGGGCCCATGTGCCGGAAGTCGACCGGGGTGGCCAGCACGGTGAGGCTGCGGATCGGCGCGTCCGGGTGGTGGGCGGCGTAGAGGAGGGCGAGGTCGCCGCCGAAGCAGTAGCCGAACAGGGTGACCTCGTCGGCCCCGGAGACCTCCAGCACCCGCTGGACGCCGGCCGGGATGTAGTCGTCGACGTAGTCCTCGAGGGTGTTGGCGGCGTCCCGCTCGTCCGGTTCGCCCCAGTCGAGCAGGTAGACGTCGAAGCCAGCGCGGAGCAGCTGCTCGACGAAGCTGTTGCCCGGCGCCAGGTCGAGGATGTAACTGCGGCTGACCAGGCTGAACACGACGAGCAGCGGTGGCGAGTACCGCACCCCGCCGTGGGTGGCGGGGTCGTTGCGGTAGTGCCACAGCTGGGTCCGGCCGCGCTGCCAGACGACGTCCTTGGGCGTCTGCCCGACGTCGGGCCGGGCGACGCCGCTGACCAGGCGCAGACCGTTACGGGCGCGCAGGGCGTTGCGTTCGACGTCGCGCCGGACGCGGTCGAGCACCGTCTGCGGGCTGGGCACTGTCGGCATCGGACTCCTCGGGGGTGCGGCGGCGCTCGGTCTCCCGTCGCGCCGCCTCGAGCTGCAGGGTCAGCCGGCGGACCTCGCGGTCGAGAGCGCCGACCTGGGCGCGCAGCCGGCTGACGTCGGTCCCGGCCGGCAGGTTCAGCAGGTGCCAGGCGCGGGCCGTCAGGTCGCGGGCGGAGCCGCGGGCCAGGGTGACCGCACGGCGGGTCAGGGCGGCACCGACGGCGAAGGCCTCGCTGCGCACGACCTCCTCCGCCCGGGGGGTCACGCGGCGCTCGACGGCGTCGAAGGCCTGCCGCCACCGCGGTGGCTCGGTCACGCGTCCTCCTCGACAGTGGGTGCTGTGTCCGTGCCTGCGGCCGCGAGTCCGCTCACGCCCGCACCCCCTCGGGGACCTCGACGGCCCGGCGGAGGATCTTGCCGGTGGGCCCCTTGGGCAGGGCCTCGACCAGCCAGACGTGCCGCGGGTACTTGTAGGCGGCCACCCGCTCCTTGACCCAGGCGCGCAGCTCGTCGGGGTCGGCCTGCTGCCCGGGCTTGAGGGCCACCGCCGCGGCGACCTCCTCGCCCAGCTCGGGGTGCGGGACGCCGACGCACGCGGCCTCGGCGACCGCGGGGTGCTCGTAGAGCGCCTCCTCGATCTCCCGCGGGTACACGTTGTAGCCCCCGCGGATGATCATCTCCTTCTTGCGGTCGACGATGGCGAAGTAGCCGTCCTCGTCCTGCCGGGCCAGGTCGCCGGTGCGGAACCAGCCGTCCGGGATGGCCTTGGCCGTCTCCTCGGGCTTGCCCCAGTAGCCCTTCATGACGTTCTCGCCGCGGATGGCGATCTCGCCGACCTCCCCGGTGGGGACGTCCCGGCCCTCGTCGTCGACCAGGCGCATCTCCACGCCGCGGACCGGGGTCCCGATCGTGCCGGCCTTGCGCTCCGCGTGCGGGTGGTTGAACGAGGCCACCGGCGAGGTCTCGGACAGCCCGTAGCCCTCGAGCACGATGCAGCCGAAGGCCTCCTCGAAGCCGCGCATGACCTCGACCGGCATCGCGGACCCGCCGGAGACGCACACTCGCAGGCTGCTGACGTCGTACCGGTCGCGGTCGGGCTGGTGGAGCATCCCGGCGAACATCGTCGGCACGCCCTCGAAGACGGTCACCCGGTCGCGCTCGATGATCGACAGGGCCTTCCCGCCGTCGAAGCGCGGGAGCAGGGTCAGGCAGGAGCCGCCCATGACTGCGGCGTTGAGCGCGCAGGTCAGCCCGAAGACGTGGAACAGCGGCAGGCAGCCCATGACGACGTCGTCGGGGGTGTTCTCGAGCAGCGTCTCGTGGGTGGTCCGCGCGTTGCTCGCCAGGTTGGCGTGGGTCAGCTCGGCCCCCTTGGGCGGGCCGGTGGTCCCCGAGGTGTAGAGGATGACCGCCGCGTCCCGGTCCTCCCGCGGCTCGAGGTCCCGGCCGCCGGACCCGTCCAGCGCCCCGCCGACGTCCACTGGGCCGACGTCCACCGGGCCGACGGTCACCGCGTCGACGCCCACGGCGGCCGCGGCCTCGGTGGCCGCCTCGGCGATCGCGTCCAGCGCCACCACGAGCCGCGCGCCCGAGTCGCGCAGGTAGTACTCGACCTCACGGGCCTTGAGCAGCGGGTTCATCGGGACGACGGCGGCGCCGGCCATCAGCGCGCCGTAGAAGACGACCGGGAAGCCGAGCACGTTGGGCAGCACCATCCCCACCCGGTCCCCGGGCTGCACGCCCCGCTGCCGCAGGCCCGCGGCCACGCCGGCGGCGGCCTCGCAGAACCCGTCGTAGGTCAGGACGGCGTCGTCCATCCGGAGCGCCGGCCGGTCGCCGTGCGCGGCCGTGGTGTCGAGCAGGTGCTGTGCCAGGTTGGCCACGGGTCCTCCCCACCGGATCGCAGAACGGGTCCGGCCCCTACCCGGGAGGTCTGTGCTCTACCCCACAGTCCGGGAGGCCGCGGGTGGCGGGGCGGACGCGGGGGCGACAGGCTCAGGGCCCACCGACGACGACGGGAGTGCACGTGACGGACAGGACGGTCCTCGACATGTTCCGGCTGGACGGCCGGGTGGCGATCGTGACGGGGGCGTCCTCCGGCCTCGGTGCCGTGTTCGCCCGTGCCCTGGCCCAGGCCGGTGCCGACGTCGCGCTCGGCGCCCGTCGGGAGGACCGGCTGGGCGAGACCCGGGCGGCGGTGGAGGCAGCCGGACGGCGGGCGATCACGGTGCGCACCGACGTCGCCCGGCCCGAGGACTGCCAGGGGCTCGTGGACGCCACCGTGGCGGAGTTCGGGAAGGTCGACGTCCTGGTCAACAACGCCGGCGTCGGCACCGCCGTGCCGGCCACCCGGGAGACCCCGGAGCAGTTCCGCTCGGTGATCGACGTGAACCTCAACGGCTGCTACTGGATGGCGCAGGCCTGCGCGCGGGTGATGCAGCCGGGCAGCTCGATCGTCAACATCTCGAGCATCCTCGGGCTGACCACCGCCGGGCTGCCCCAGGCGGCCTACGCGGCCAGCAAGGCCGGTCTCATCGGGCTCACCCGCGACCTGGCGCAGCAGTGGACCGGCCGCAAGGGCATCCGGGTGAACGCGCTGGCCCCCGGCTTCTTCGAGTCGGAGATGACCGACCAGTACCCGGAGGGCTACATCGAGGGCCAGATGACCCGGGTGCTGGCCGGCCGCAAGGGCGACCCCATGGAGCTGGCCGCCGCGCTGGTCTTCCTGGTCAGTGACGCCGGCGGCTACGTCACCGGGACGACGCTCCCGGTCGAGGGCGGCCTGCTCACCAGCTGACGCGGGGAGCACGTCCGGGGGACCTGCTCCCGCCGGGGAGTGCGTTGCCGGACGCGGGGTCGTGCGGGGCGGACCGCGATCCGCCCCGCACGAGAGCCCCGAGGAGCACCCGCCATGTCGATCGTCGTCACCGGAGCCACCGGACACCTGGTTCGGCTGGCCGTCGAGGCGCTGGTGGAGCGCGGCACCCCGGCCGCGGACGTCGTCGCCACCGGACGCCGCACGCCGACCGCGCCGACCGCGCCGATCGCGGCGTCGTCGTCCGCACGGCCGACTACGACGACGAGGCGTCGCTGGAGGAGGCTTCCCGGCGCCGACCGGTTCCTGCTGGTCCCCGGCAGCGAGGTCGGGCCGCGCGTGCGGCAGCACCGCAACGCCGTCGCGGCGGCGCGCGCCGCCGGCGTCGGGTCCATCGCCTCCACCAGCATCGCGCACGCCGACACCTCCACGCTGCTGCTGGCCGAGGAGCACCGGGCCACCGAGCAGCTCCTGGCCGAGGCCGGGGTGCCGCACGCGCCGCTGGGCAACAGCTGGTACACGGAGAACTACACCGCCCAGCTCCCCGTCCACCTGGAGCACGGCATCGCCGGAGCGGGCGGGGACGCGCGGTCAGCGCGGCGACTACGCCGCGGCGGCCGCCGCCGTCGTGACCACCGACGGGCACGCCGGTGCGGTGTACGAGCTGGGTGGCGCGCCGTTCACCATGACCGAGCTGGCGCAGGTCGTCCCCGCAGTGACCGGTCGCACGGTGACCTACACCGACCTGCCCGTCGAGCAGTACCAGCAGGTCCTGGCCGCCGCGGGCCTGCCCGAGCCGGTCGCGGCCGTCCTCGCCGACGGCGACCGCGGCGTGGCCGCCGGCGAGCTCCTGGTCGAGGGCGACGACCTGGCCCGGCTGCTCGGTCGCGCGCCGACGTCGCTGGCCGACGCCGTGGCCGCCGCCGTCCCTGCGCTGCGCGTCTGACACCGGCCCGGACGGACGAGAGAGGCCCCGCCGCGGACCGCGGGGCCTCGCGCTGCCGCTGGGGCGGGTGCCGGCGGGGCGTCGGTCCCGTCGTCGGCCCGCACGTAGCGGCCCGTGCCGGGGATCACCTCACGGCAGGGGAATCGTTGAGCCTTCAATCAGGCTTCGCGGAGCAGTCATCCGCTGACGCGGTGGACTCCCTCGACCCGCCGCCGACCGAGCGACACACGGAACGGACGCCATGACCGCGACGAACCCGCCCACCTCGAAGACCGCGACCACCGGCGCGCCGCTGCACCCGCTGCTCGCCGAGCGGTGGAGCCCCCGCGCCCTCGACCCCCGGCACGAGCTCACGGTCGACCAGCTCACCGCCCTGCTCGAGGCCGCCCGCTGGGCGCCGAGCGCGTCGAACACCCAGCCGTGGCGGTTCGCCGTCGCGCTGCGGGGCAGCGCCGAGCACGCCGCCGTGCTCGATGCCCTGGCCCCCGGCAACCGAGCCTGGGCCCACGCCGCCTCGGCGCTCGTCATCGCCGCGGCCGAGACGACCGCTCCGGACGGCACGGCCCGGCCGTGGGCGGTCTACGACACCGGGCAGGCGGTGGCGCACCTGTCGGTGCAGGCGCAGCACGAGGGCCTCGTCGTCCACCAGCTCGGTGGCTTCGACCGGGACCGGGTCGCCGCGCTCCTCGCCGCCAGCGAGGTCACGCCGCTCGTGGTCCTGGCTCTCGGGCGCCGTGATGGCACGGTGCAGCTCGCCGAGCCGTTCGCCAGCCGCGAGACGGCCGCCCGGGACCGGCTGCCGCTCGACCAGCTGCTGCTGCCGCTGCAGCCCGTCGCCGCCGATCCCGCCGCCGCCTGACCGGAACCGCTCACCGTCGTCGGCGTTCCGCCGCAGGAGCCAGCTGAGCTCGTCGCCGTGATCCGGAACGGCCACGAAGCCGCCGTCGGGCGTCGCCTGACCGCTGCGGTGACGGAGGGCGCGCCCCGGACGGAAGAGGCCCCGCCGACCCGTTCCCGGGTCGGCGGGGCCTCTCGTGTCACTGGGTGCCCCCGGCAGGATTCGAACCTGCGCACCCGCCTCCGGAGGGCGGTGCTCTATCCCCTGAGCTACGGGGGCTCTGCGGTGGGGCGTCGTAGAACCTACCAGCCCCGCCGCGGCGTCCGGACGGCGGTGCGTCAGGGCGCCGGGAGCGGGGTGCCGCCGCGGGCGGCGAGCATCCCCTCCATGGTGGTCACCTCTGCCGTCTGGGTCTCGGCGATCGTGCCGGCCAGGTCCGCGACGGCCGGGACGTCGGCGTGCTCGGCGGCGTACTGCGCCATGTCGAAGCCGCCCTGGTGGTGCCGGATCATCAGCCGCAGGAACTCGACGTCGAACTCCGTGCCCGACAGGGAGCGCAGCTGCGCCAGCTCCGACTCGGTGGCCATCCCCGGCATCAGACTGCCGTGCGCCGGGGCCACGTCGTGCCCGGTGTGCCCGCTGCCCGAGCCCATCCAGGCCATGGTGTCCCCGCCGCTCGGCGGCAGGCCCCACAGCGCCAGCCAGCCCTGCATCCGACCGGCCTGGTTCTGCTGGGTCTCGGCGATGTCGAAGGCCAGCTGGCGGACCTCCGGGTCGGTGCTGCGCTCGGGCACCAGGTTCGCCATCTCCACGCCCTGCAGGTGGTGCTGGGACATGTCACGGGCGAAGCCGGCCGCCACCGACCCCGACTCCGGCGTCGCCTCGCCGCGGCCGATGCCCAGGGCGACCGCCGCGCCCCCGCCGATCAGGACCAGCCCGACGGCGATGACCGCCAGCAGGAGGACCCGCAGCGGGCTGCGCGCGGCGGTCACGGCGCGCCGGCCCCGGCCGTGGGCGTGGTCGGGGAGTCGGTGGTCGTGGAGGCAGCGCCGCGGCTGCTGTCCTCCACGGTCAGCGGGTCGCTGATGAACTGCGGGTTCTCGCAGCTGGCGCCCGGCTCGGGGTAGAACTCCTGGTTGTAGGTGAAGAAGTCGGCGAACTGCTGGACCCGCGGGTCGTCGGCCGAGTCGACCTTCAGCTGGTGGTTCCAGGACTGCAGGCTGATGGGGGAGTCCTGCCCGGGGTTCGGGGAGAGCATCCGCCCGGACTCGCTGGCCAGGTCGGTGAGCGTCTGCAGCGCGTCGCCGCTGACGACGCCGGGGTCGTAGGTGATCCAGACGGCGCCGTGCTCGAGGCTGTGGACGGCGTTCTCCAGCCGGATCGGCACGTCGTAGACGGTGCCGGTGCAGTCGGCCCACTCGCCGTCGTGCGGCCCGCCCACCGGCGGGGACTGCTCGTAGGTGACCGGGGTCGTGACGTGCTGCTGGCCGGCGGCGTAGTCGAAGGTCTGCAGGCCCTGGATCTCGTCGGCCGAGTCGACCCGGCCCTCCTCGGCCTCGTTGACCTGCAGGACGGCGTAGGTGAGGACGGCGACGGCGAACACCAGGACGGCGACCGCGGCGGCGATCAGCCCCCACGGCCGCTGCGGGGCCACGACGTTGGTCACCGGCGGACGCGTGCGCCCGCCCCTCCCGCCTGCCGCGCCCGCCCGGTCGGCTCCGCCGCGCGTGCGGTCGGGCTCGGGCTTGCGGTCCTTGGCCAAGGCCTCTCCTCGGTGCTCGGTGTCCTCGCCGGCCGCGTCCGTGCGCGCGCCGGTGCGCCGCGCGGCGACTCCTGCGCGGCGGTTGCGGCCGCCGAGTCTAGGTGCGCGACCTGAACGCACCCGGGCAGAACGCCGGTCGGGGTGAGGAAGGCCGCACGGGGCGGACGAGCCCGGTCAGTACGCTCGTGCGGTGACACCCGAGCAGCTGCGGAACGTCGTCCGGACCGCCGTGGCCGCCGCCGTCGACCGCGGCGCGCTGGCCGTCCCGGTGCCCGAGGACGTCGTCGTCGAGCGCCCGAAGAACCCCGAGCACGGCGACTACGCGACCAACGTGGCCCTGCGGCTGGCCAAGCCCGCCGGCCGTCCGCCCCGCGAGGTCGCCGAGGTGCTCGCCGAGGAGCTGCGCGCCCAGCCCGGCATCGCCGCGGTCGACGTCGCCGGGCCCGGCTTCCTCAACGTCACCCTCGCCCAGGGCGCGCTCGGCCGCATCGCGGTCGAGGCGGTCACCGCCGGCCCGGCCTACGGGCACACCGACACCCTCGCCGGGCAGAAGCTGAACCTGGAGTTCGTCTCGGCCAACCCGACCGGGCCGGTGCACATCGGCGGCACCCGGTGGGCCGCCGTCGGCGACGCCCTCGGCCGGCTGCTGGAGGCCAGCGGCGCCACCGTCACGCGGGAGTACTACTTCAACGACGCCGGTGCGCAGATCGACCGGTTCGCCCGCAGCCTGATGGCGGCCGCCCACGGCCGGCCGGTGCCCGAGGACGGCTACGCCGGCGACTACATCGGCGAGATCGCCACCCAGGTCGTCGACGCCGAGCCCGGCGTGCTGGAGCTGCCCGAGGAGCAGCAGCAGGAGCGCTTCCGGCAGCGCGGCGTCGAGCTGATGTTCGCCGAGATCAAGCGGACGCTGGCCGCGTTCGGCGTCGAGTTCGACGTCTACTTCAGCGAGCGCACGCTGCACGAGACCGGTGCGCTGGAGAAGGCCATCGCGCGGCTGCGCGAGAACGGCCACGTCTACGAGGCCGACGGCGCCACCTGGCTGCGGACCACCGACTTCGGCGACGACAAGGACCGGCCGCTGGTCAAGAGCGACGGCGACCCGACCTACTTCGCCGCCGACTGCGCCTACTACCTGGACAAGCGCAACCGCGGCTTCGACAAGGTCGTGATCATGCTGGGCGCCGACCACGCCGGCTACGTCGGCCGGTACAAGGCGCTGGTGGCCGCGGTCGGCGACGACCCCGAGGCCAACCTGGAGATCCTGCTCGGCCAGCTGGTCAACCTGGTCCGCGACGGCGAGCCGGTGCGGATGAGCAAGCGGGCCGGAACCGTCGTCCTGCTCGAGGACCTCGTGGAGGCCGTCGGCAAGGACGCCGCCCGCTACGCCCTGGCGCGGGCCTCGGTCGACCAGCAGATCGACCTGGACCTCGACCTGTGGAGCCGGCAGACCAACGACAACCCGGTCTTCTACGTCCAGTACGCGCACGCCCGGATCTCCTCCGTGCTGCGCAACGCCGCCGACCTCGGGGTGGCCGCGAGCCTCGACCCGCCCACCCCGGGGGACGTCGACGTCGCCGAGCTGACCCACGAGCGGGAGAACGACCTGCTGCGGTCGATCGGCGAGTTCCCGCGGGTGCTGACGTCGGCCGCCGAGCTGCGCGCCCCGCACCGGGTGGCCCGCTACCTCGAGGAGCTGGCCGGCACCTACCACCGCTTCTACGACTCCTGCCGCGTGCTCCCGCGCGGCGACGAGGAGGCGACCCCGCTGACCACCGCCCGGCTGTGGCTGTGCGCGGCCACCGCCGTGGTGCTGCGCAACGGCCTCGGCGTGCTCGGCGTCGACGCTCCGGAGCGGATGTGAGAGCGCACCCCGCCGGCCCGCTGCACGGCGGCATGAC
The DNA here is from genome assembly GCF_054050595.1 of Geodermatophilus sp. SYSU D00779. Lineage (NCBI taxonomy): Bacteria > Bacillati > Actinomycetota > Actinomycetes > Geodermatophilales > Geodermatophilaceae > Geodermatophilus > Geodermatophilus sp. SYSU D00779. The sequence goes on along the minus strand of NZ_JBJGZQ010000002.1, from coordinate 219,711 downwards.
CCCGCCGCCGTCGGTCGGCCTGCCGCCGACCGACCTCGGCGCCCTCGACCCGCAGGTCTGGCCGCGCTCGGCGCAGCGGGTCGACGGCGAGCTGCACCTGGGCGGCCGGCCGGTCACCGAGCTGGCGCGGGCGCACGGCACCCCGCTGTTCGTGCTGGACGAGGCCGACTTCCGCGGCCGGGCCGCGGACTTCGCCGCCGCCTTCGACGGCGCCGACGTGCACTACGCGTCGAAGGCGTTCCTCTGCGGGCAGGTCGCCCGCTGGATCGCCGACGACGGCCTGCACCTGGACGCCTGCTCGGGCAACGAGCTGGCCCTGGCCCTGGCCGCCGGGTTCCCGGCCGAGCGGATCGCGCTGCACGGCAACAACAAGTCGCTCGTCGAGCTGCAGCTGGCCGTCGACTCCGGCATCGGCCACGTCGTCCTGGACTCCTTCGACGAGATCGACCGGCTGGTCCCGATGGCCGCCGCGCGGGTCGCCGCCGGCGGCGCGCCGGTGCCGGTGCTCATCCGGACGACGGTGGGCATCGAGGCGCACACCCACGAGTTCATCGCCACCGCCCACGAGGACCAGAAGTTCGGCTTCTCCCTGGCCACCGGCGACGCGCTGACCGCCGCGGTCCGGGTCATCCGCGAGCCGGCCCTCCGGCTGACCGGCCTGCACAGCCACATCGGCTCGCAGATCTTCGACACCGCCGGGTTCGAGGCGGCCGCGCACCGGGTGGTGGGCCTGCTCGGCCAGGTGTGGCAGGCCACCGGCGAGGTGCTGGGGGAGCTCAACCTCGGTGGCGGCTTCGGCATCGCCTACCTGCCCGAGGACGACCCGGTCAGCCCCGGCGACGTCGCCCACCGGCTGCGCACCGTCGTCGCCGCCGAGTGCGCGGCGCTGGACCTGCCGGTGCCGCGGCTGGCCGTCGAGCCCGGGCGGGCCATCGCCGGCCCCGGCACGGTGACGCTGTACGAGATCGGCACCATCAAGCCGGTGCGGCTGGGCAGCGGTGGGCAGGGCGCCCCGCAGGTGCGCAACTACGTCTCGGTCGACGGCGGGATGAGCGACAACATCCGCACCGCGCTCTACGACGCGTCCTACACCTGCGTGCTGGCCAACCGGACCTCCGACGCCCCGCCGGCGCTGTGCCGGGTCGTCGGCAAGCACTGCGAGAGCGGCGACGTCCTGGTCCGCGACCTGTGGCTGCCCGCCGACGTGCAGCCCGGCGACCTGCTCGCCGTCGCCGCGACCGGCGCCTACTGCTGGTCGATGGCGAGCAACTACAACTACCTGCTCAAGCCGCCGGTGGTGGCCGTGCGGGAGGGCGTCGCCACGGAGGTCGTCCGGCGTCAGACACTGTCGGACGTGTTCGCCCTCGACGCCGTCCTCGCCGACGTGCCCGCGCCCTCGCCGGCGATCGACCAGCCCGCGCCCGAGCACCCGGCAGGAGCCCGCTCGTGAGTGATCCGCTGAAGGTCGCGCTGCTGGGCTGCGGCACGGTCGGCAGCGCCGTGCTGCGGCTGCTGGAGGAGCAGGCGGGCGACCTCGCCGCCCGCATCGGCCGGCCGGTCGAGGTCGCCGGCGTCGCGGTCCGCCGTCCCGACCGGCACCCCGACGTCCCGGCGCACCTGCTCACCACCGACGCGCACGGGCTGGTGACCCGGGACGACGTCGACCTGGTCGTCGAGGTCATCGGCGGCATCGAGCCGGTGCGCTCGCTGCTGCTGGCCGCCTTCGAGGCGGGCAAGTCGGTGGTCAGCGCCAACAAGGCGCTGCTGGCCGACGACGGCGTCGAGCTGCACGCGGCCGCGGCCAAGGCCGGCGTCGACCTGTACTACGAGGCCGCCGTGGCCGGGGCGATCCCGCTGCTGCGCCCGCTGCGCGAGTCGCTGGCCGGTGACCAGCTGCGCCGGGTGGTCGGCATCGTCAACGGCACGACCAACTACATCCTGTCCCGGATGGCCGAGACCGGGCACGGCTTCACCGAGGCCCTGGCCGAGGCGACCGAGCTGGGGTACGCCGAGGCCGACCCGACCGCCGACGTCGACGGCTTCGACGCCGCGGCCAAGGCCGCCATCCTCGCCTCGCTGGCGTTCCACACCCCCGTCTCGGCCGCGGACGTGTACCGCGAGGGCATCTCCGCGGTCACCGCGACCGACGTCGCCCGCGCCGCGGAGATCGGCTGCACCGTCAAGCTGCTGGCCATCTGCGAGCGGGTCCTGGCGGACGGCGGGGACTCCGTCGCCGTCCGCGTGCACCCGGCGATGATCCCGACGACGCACCCGCTGGCCTCGGTCGGCGGCGCGTTCAACGCCGTCTTCGTCGAGGCCGAGGCCGCCGGGCAGCTGATGTTCTACGGCCAGGGCGCCGGCGGGGACGCGACGGCCAGCGCCGTGCTCGGCGACCTGGTCGCCGTCGCGCGCAACCGGGTCGCCGGGGTCGCCGGCCCGGGCGTCACCACCTACGCGGGGCTGCCCGCGCGGCCGATCGCCGAGACCCCGACCCGGTACCACGTCAGCCTCGACGTGGCCGACAAGCCGGGCGTGCTCGCGACGGTGGCGCAGGAGTTCGCCCGCCACGGGGTCAGCATCGCCACCGTCCGGCAGGACGGGCACGGGGACGCCGCGACGCTGGTCATCGTGACGCACAGCGCCCCGGACGCCGCCCTGTCGGCGACGGTGACCGCGCTCCGGGAGATGCCCGCGGTGCGCGGCGTCACCAGCATCCTGCGCGTGGAAGGACTGTCATGACGACGCAGCTGCCCGTCCGGGGCACCGTCTCCCCGCTGTGGCCCGGCCTCATCGAGGCCTACCGCTCGCGGCTGCCGGTCAGCGACAGCACCCCGGTGGTCACCCTCCAGGAGGGCGCGACCCCGCTGGTGCCGGCGCAGGAGCTGTCCCGCCGCACCGGCTGCGACGTCTACCTCAAGGTCGAGGGCGCCAACCCGACGGGGTCGTTCAAGGACCGCGGGATGACCATGGCCATCACCAAGGCCAAGGAGGAGGGCGCGCAGGCGGTCATCTGCGCCTCCACCGGCAACACCAGCGCCAGCGCCGCCGCCTACGCCGCGCGCGCCGGCCTGGTCTGCGCCGTCCTGGTGCCGCAGGGCAAGATCGCCCTGGGCAAGCTGGCCCAGGCGCTGGTGCACGGCGCCAAGCTCCTGCAGGTCGACGGCAACTTCGACGACTGCCTGGCGCTGGCCAGCAAGCTCGCGATCGACTACCCGGTCAGCCTGGTCAACAGCGTCAACCAGTACCGGATCGAGGGGCAGAAGACCGCCTCGTTCGAGATCGTCGACGTCCTCGGCGACGCCCCCGACATCCACTGCCTGCCGGTCGGCAATGCCGGCAACATCACCGCGTACTGGCAGGGCTACCGCGAGTACGCCGCCGACGGCACGGCCGGCCGGACGCCGCGGATGTGGGGCTTCCAGGCCGCGGGCGCCGCCCCGATCGTCACCGGGCAGGTCGTCGAGCAGCCGCAGACCATCGCCACGGCCATCCGCATCGGCAACCCGGCGTCCTGGACCAAGGCGCTGGCCGCCCGTGACGAGTCCGGCGGGCGCATCGACGCCGTCACCGACCGGGCCATCCTCGCCGCCTACCGGCTGCTGGCCCGCACCGAGGCCGTCTTCGTCGAGCCGGCGTCGGCCGCGTCGGTCGCCGGGCTGCTCCAGGTCGCCGAGGCCGGCGAGCTCGAGCCCGGCCAGCGCGTCGTCTGCACGGTGACCGGCAACGGGCTCAAGGACCCGGAGTGGGCCATCTCCGGCGCGCCGGCCCCGGTGACCGTCCCGGTCGACGCCGCGACCGCCGCCGCCCAGCTGGGGCTGTAGTGGCGCACCCTGACCCGGACGCCGTGCGGGTCCGGGTCCCGGCGACCAGCGCCAACCTGGGGCCGGCCTTCGACAGCGCGGGCATCGCCCTGGCCTGCCACGACGTCGTCGCGTTCGACGTCGTCGCGTCCGGCCTGGAGGTCGAGGTCTCCGGCACGGGCGCGGGGGAGCTGCCCACGGACGAGTCGCACCTGGTGGTCCGCGCCTTCCGGGCCGCGTGCGACGAGCTCGGCTGGACGCCGTCGGGCCTGCGCGTCGTCGCCGAGAACGGCATCCCCCAGGGGCGGGGGATGGGCTCGTCGGCGGCGGCCGTCGTCGCCGGCGTCCTCGGCGCCTGGGCGCTGTGCCCCGAGGTGGACCCCGTCGACCTCGACGCGGTGCTCCGTCTCACCTCCGAGCTGGAGGGCCACCCCGACAACGTCGCCCCGTGCCTGCTCGGTGGGGCGACGCTGTCGTGGACGACCGACGGGGTCGCCCGCGCCGACACCATCCCCGTGCACGACGACGTGCGGCCGGTGGTGCTCGTCCCCGACGCGACGCTGTCCACGCACGTCGCCCGCGGCCTGCTGCCCGACGCCGTCCCGCACGCCGACGCGGCCTTCAACGCGGGGCGCGCCGCGCTGCTGGTGCACGCGCTGGTCAGCGAGCCGGCGCTGCTGTTCGAGGCGACCGAGGACCGGCTGCACCAGCGGCAGCGCGCGGCGGCCATGCCGGATTCCGCGCGGCTGCTCGAACGGCTGCGCGCCGCCGGCCACGCCGCCGTCGTCTCCGGCGCGGGCCCGAGCCTGCTCGTGCTCACCCGCCGGCACCCCGACGACCCCGCGGACGACCCGGCCGGCGCCGTCCGCGTGCGAGGCGTGGCCGATCTCACTCCTGAGGGGTGGTCGGTGCTCCCCCTGGGGGTCGATGTCCACGGTGCCCGTGTGCAGCGCCCCGGCCAGCAGGTATCGTCTCGATAACGAGGAACACACCGGTACCGCACGGTGTTGTCGCGTACGTGAGCCCGAACTAGGCTCACGGCGTAGCCGCCCAGTCGGGCGAGCCTCGCGCGGGGCGTTGCAGACGATCTGATGTCCGTCGCCGCAGAACCGCTCCGCACCCACTGCATCCCGCATTCCTCGCTGTCCGCTCAAAGATCGGGCGGCAGGGGCCGGATCACCCCCTGCGCTGGTAGGCGCAGGTCTCCGCAGGGAAGGACCTGTACGTGAGCGAGACCACCGACCTCGTCACCGCGCCGCAGGGCGCAGGCACCGACGAGGCACCTGCCGCTTCTGGGACGACGGGCCGCACCCGTCGCCGCGGCAGCGGGCTCTCCGGCATGCTGCTGCCCGAGCTGCAGCGACTGGCCGCCGAGCTCGGCATCTCCGGCACCGCCCGGATGCGCAAGGGCGACCTGGTCGCCGCCATCTCCGCCCGCCAGGTGGGCGGCGAGGGCGCTGGTGGCGCCACCGCCGACGCGGCCCCCGCCGACATCCCGACCGCTCGTGGCGCCGACACCGCGCGCGGGGTGGCTGCCACGGCCGCACCGCTCGAGGCCCCGATCAGCGGTGGCGCGAACAGCGGTCCGCTGACCGCGTCGCCCGACGCGGGCACCGAGGCCGCGCCGCGCCGTCGTCGTGCGGCCAGCCGGCCCGCCGGCGCGCCGGCCGCCGAGAGCACCGCCCCGGCCGAGGCCACTGCTCCGGCGGCCGAGAGCACCGCTCCGGCGGTCGAGAGCACCGCTCCGGCGGTCGAGGCCGCGCCGAGCGCGCCCGAGCCGCGCGCCGAGGCCTCCGCTCCCGCAGCCGGCACCGCGCCCGAGGACACCGACGGCGAGCGCGCCGAGGGCGACCGCCCGCAGCGCAACCGCGACCGCGGGCGCAACCGCGGCGAGCGGGACGGCGGCACCCGTGGCGACCGCGGCGAGCGGGACGGCGGCACCCGTGGCGACCGCGGTGACAACCGCGAGCGCGAGGCCACCCGGGACGGCGGCGACCGCGCCGAGCGCGCCAACCGCAGCGACCGCGACACCAGCCGCAGCGACCGCGACACCAGCCGCAGCGACCGCGACGGCAACCGCGGTCCCGACCGGGGCGAGCGCGGCGGTCGGCCGGACAACCGCACCGACAACCGCAACGACCGCGGCACCGACGACCGCAACGACGAGGACGACGACTTCGAGGGCGGCCGCGGCCGCCGGGGGCGCCGTTACCGGGACCGCAACCGCCGCGGCAACAACCGTGAGCGCTTCGACCAGAACGAGCCGACCATCAGCGAGGACGACGTCCTGCTGCCGGTCGCCGGCATCCTCGACGTGCTGGACAACTACGCGTTCGTCCGCACCTCCGGCTACCTGACCGGCCCGAACGACGTCTACGTCTCGCTGTCGCAGGTGCGCCGCTACGGCCTGCGCCGCGGTGACGCCATCACCGGCGCCGTCCGTCAGCCCCGCGAGGGCGAGCGCAAGGACAAGTACAACGCGCTGGTCCGGCTGGACACCGTCAACGGCCTGGAGCCCGAGCAGGCCCGGCAGCGCCCGGAGTTCACCAAGCTGACCCCGCTCTACCCGCAGGAGCGCCTGCGGCTGGAGACCGAGCCGCACCAGCTGACCACCCGGGTCATCGACCTGGTCATGCCGATCGGCAAGGGGCAGCGCGCCCTCATCGTGTCGCCGCCCAAGGCCGGCAAGACGATGGTGCTGCAGTCGATCGCCAACGCGATCACGACGAACAACCCCGAGTGCCACCTCATGGTCGTCCTCGTCGACGAGCGGCCCGAGGAGGTCACCGACATGCAGCGCTCGGTGAAGGGCGAGGTCATCGCCTCGACCTTCGACCGGCCGCCGTCGGACCACACCACGGTCGCGGAGCTGTCCATCGAGCGGGCCAAGCGCCTGGTCGAGATGGGCCACGACGTCGTCGTGCTGCTGGACTCGATCACCCGCCTGGGCCGCGCCTACAACCTGGCGGCCCCCGCCAGCGGGCGCATCCTCTCCGGTGGTGTCGACTCCACGGCGCTCTACCCGCCCAAGCGCTTCCTCGGTGCCGCCCGCAACATCGAGAACGGCGGCTCGCTGACCATCATCGCCTCGGCCCTGGTCGAGACCGGCTCGACGATGGACACGGTCATCTTCGAGGAGTTCAAGGGCACCGGTAACGCGGAGATCAAGCTGGACCGCCGCCTGGCGGACAAGCGGGTCTTCCCGGCCGTCGACGTCAACGCGTCGGGCACGCGCAAGGAGGAGATCCTCATGTCGCCCGACGAGCTGGCCATCGTCATCAAGCTGCGCCGGGTGCTCGCCGCGCTCGAGCCGCAGCAGGCGCTGGAGCTGCTGCTCGACAAGCTGCGCAAGACGCGCAACAACATCGAGTTCCTCATGCAGATCCAGAAGACGACGCTCGGCCCCGGCAACGAGTAGAGGACCCTCCTGCCCCCGACCCTCGCTGGCGCTCGGGCCGGGACCCTGCAGGAGGGCCGTTCCAGCACGTCGCCGGCGTCAGGGATACTGAGCGACCGAGCCCCGCTGCGCGGCCGGAATGACCGGCCGGCCGCCGGCGTTCGACCACCTGAACGGCACAGACCACCGGAAGAGGCGACATGAAGCCCGGCATCCACCCCGACTACCACACCACCACGGTGACCTGTGGTTGCGGGAACACCTTCACCACCCGCAGCACGGCGCCCGGCGGCACGTTGACCGTCGAGACCTGCTCCGCCTGCCACCCCTTCTACACGGGCAAGCAGCGGATCCTGGACACCGGCGGCCGCGTGGCCCGCTTCGAGAAGCGGTTCGGCAAGCGCAACGCCAACGCCGGCCAGTAGTCCACCCGACGGCGCCCGTCCCACCTCGCGTGGGGCGGGCGCCGTCGTCGTGTCCAGCCCCGTGCACCACCCCCGAGAGGACTTCCCATGAGCAGCACCGACGCCGCGCCCGACCGGCTGAGCGGGCTGCTGGCCGAGCACGCCGCGCTGGAGACCGAGCTGGCCGACCCCGCCGTCCACGCCGACGTGTCCCGCGCTCGGCGCCTGGGCCGCCGCTACGCGCAGCTGGCCCCGCTGGTGGAGACCAAGCGCGCGCTGGACGCCGTCCGGGACGACCTCGCCGCCGCGCGGGAACTCGCCGACGAGGACGCCTCCTTCGCCGTCGAGGCGGCGGCGCTCGAGCAGCGGGTGCCCGAGCTCGAGGAGCGGCTGCGCGAGCTGCTCCTGCCCAAGGACCCCGACGACGACAAGGACGTCATCCTCGAGATCAAGGCGGGGGAGGGCGGTGCGGAGTCGGCGCTGTTCGCCGGCGACCTGCTGCGCATGTACCTGCGCTACGCCGAGCGCCGCGGCTGGGCCACCGAGGTGCTCGACGCCGTGCCGGCCGAGCTCGGGGGCTACAAGAACGTCTCGATCGCGATCAAGTCCCGCACCGACGAGGGCATCTGGTCCCGGCTGAAGTTCGAGGGCGGTGTGCACCGGGTCCAGCGGGTGCCGGTCACCGAGTCCCAGGGCCGCATCCACACCTCCGCCGTCGGCGTCCTCGTGCTGCCCGAGGCGGAGGAGGTCGACGTCACCGTCGACCCCAACGACCTGCGCATCGACGTCTTCCGCTCATCAGGCCCCGGTGGGCAGAGCGTGAACACCACCGACTCCGCCGTCCGGATCACCCACCTGCCGACCGGCATCGTCGTCAGCTCGCAGAACGAGAAGAGCCAGCTGCAGAACCGCGAGTCGGCGCTGCGGGTGCTGCGCTCCCGGCTGCTGGCCGCCGCCCGCGAGGAGGCCGCCGCGGCCGCCAGCGACCAGCGCCGCAGCCAGGTGCGCACCGTCGACCGCAGCGAGCGGGTGCGCACCTACAACTTCCCGGAGAGCCGGATCTCCGACCACCGGGTCGGCTTCAAGGCGCACAACCTCGACCAGGTGCTCGACGGCGAGCTCGACCCGGTCATCGACGCGCTCACCCGCGCGCACACCGCCGAGCTGCTGGCGGCCGGCTCCTGAACACCCGGCTGCTGCTCAGCGACGCCGCGCGGCGGCTCGCCGACGCCGGGGTCGAGTCGCCACGGGTGGACGCCGAGCTGCTGCTCGCCCACGTCCTCGGCGTCCCCCGCGCCGGCCTGCTCACCCTCGGCGAGGTCCCGGACGACGCGGCCGCCCGCTTCGACGCCCTCGCCGGACAGCGCGCCGACCGGGTGCCGCTGCAGCACCTCACCGGCCGCGCGCCGTTCCGCCACCTCGAGCTCGCCGTCGGCCCGGGCGTCTTCGTGCCGCGGCCGGAGACCGAGCAGCTCGTCGAGTGGGCGCTCGCGCGGCTGGCCGGTCTGGCCGAGCCCGTCGTCGTCGACCTGGGCAGCGGCTCCGGCGCCATCGCGCTGTCGATCGCGCACGAGCACCCCGGCGCGCGGGTCACCGCCGTCGAGCGCGACCCCGTCGCGATCGAGTGGACGAAGGCCAACGCCGCCACCCGCGCCGCGGCGGGGGACACCCCCGTCGAGGTGCTGTCCGGCGACATGACCGACCCCGGCCTGCTGCGGGAGCTCGACGGCGCGGTCGACCTCGTCGTCTCCAACCCGCCGTACGTGCCCGACGGCGCCACGGTGCCGCGCGAGGTGGCCGACCACGACCCGCCGCTCGCGCTGTGGGGCGGCCCCGACGGACTCGACGTCGTCCGCGGTCTGCTGCGGACCGCCGGGCGGCTGCTGCGGCCCGGTGGCGGGCTGGGCATCGAGCACGCCGACCAGCAGGGGAGCGCACTGCCCGCGCTGGTGCGGGCCTCCGGCGGCTGGACCGACGTCGAGGACCACCCCGACCTGACCGGCCGTCCCCGGTACACGACCGCGCACCGGAGCGGGGGATGACAGACTCGCCCTCCGTGGCTCCGTCTTCGACCCCGGCGACCTACGACTGCTCCGACCCCGACGCCCGTGCCGCCGGGCTGGACGCCGCGGCGGCGGCGATCGGGAGGGGCGAGCTGGTGCTGATGCCCACCGACACCGTGTACGGCGTCGCCGCCGACGCGTTCACCCCACCGGCGGTCGCCGCGCTGCTGGCGGCGAAGAACCGCGGCCGCACGATGCCGGTGCCGGTGCTCATCGGCGAGGCCTCCACCCTCGTCGGGCTGGTCACCGTCGTCCCGCCGCTGGCGACGAAGCTGGCCGAGGCGTTCTGGCCCGGGGGGCTGACCCTGGTCCTCGAGCACGCGTCGTCCCTGGCCTGGGACCTGGGGGACGCCGAGGGCACCGTCGCCGTCCGGCTGCCGGACGACGAGGTCGCCCGCGACCTGCTGCGGCGCACCGGCCCGCTCGCGGTCTCCAGCGCCAACCGCTCCGGCCGGCCGGCCGCGACCACCGCAGACGAGGCGGTCGCCCAGCTCGGTCCGCACGCGGCCGTCGTCCTGGACGGCGGGCCGCGCGCCGGGAGCGCGGCGAGCACGATCGTCGACTGCACCGTGCCGGCCCCGCGGGTCCTGCGGGTCGGGGCGATCCCGGTCGACCGGTTGCGCGAGGTCGTCCCCGAGATCGTCGACTGAAGGAGGACCCCCTGCCCCCCACCGCTCGCAGGCTCGCGGTGGGTCCCTGCAGGGGGCCGTTCCAGCACCTCACCGGCTCAGGGCGGGACCCGGGAGGGGGCCGCCGTCCTCCGCACCCGCCGCATGCCCGGGACGCGGCCACCCCCGCAGGCTCGGGACCCCGGAAGGGCCAGGCGGGACGCGCGCTCCCGGTGGGGCAGGGGCCGGAGCGATACCGTGGGACTCCAGTCCGTCGTCGATCCCGGGAGATCCGCTGCGATGAGCACCCTCTCCTGGGGCACCGTCTCCGGTCCCGCCTGAGCCATGCGCGAGTACGTCGTCGTCCTGCTCACCGCGGGGCTGGTCACCTTCCTGGCCACCCCGGTGGTGCGGCTGGCAGCGGTCCGGCTGCGCATGATGGCCGCGCCCCGCGAACGCGACGTGCACGTCATCCCCACGCCGCGCGGCGGCGGCGTCGCGATGTACCTCGGGGTCGCCGCCGCGGTCCTGGTGGCGACGCGGCTGCCGGCCCTGCAACGCACCTTCGACGACTCGCAGACCGCCGCGGTCCTCATCGCAGGCGGGCTGATCTGCGCGCTCGGCGTGCTCGACGACAAGTTCGGCCTGGACGCCCTGACCAAGCTCACCGGCCAGATCGCCGCCGCCGGCGTCATGGTGCTGCTCGGCGTCCAGCTGCTCTACGTCTTCCTGCCCGTCGCCGACATCGGGACGCTCTCCCTCGGGCCCGACATCGGCGTCCCGCTGACGCTGCTGCTGACCGTCCTCACCGTCAACGCGCTCAACTTCATCGACGGCCTCGACGGCCTGGCCGCGGGCGTCTCGGCGATCGCCGCGCTGGCCTTCTTCGCCTACAGCTACAACCTGGGCGTCGAGGGCTACGACGACATCGCCAGTGCCCCCACGCTGATCACCGCGGTCCTGGCAGGTGCCTGCCTGGGCTTCCTGCCGCACAACTTCAGCCCGGCCCGCATCTTCATGGGCGACTCCGGCTCGATGCTCGTGGGCCTGATGCTCTCGGCGGCCGCCGTCTCGGCGACCGGGCAGGCCGACCCGCAGACGTTCGACTCCGCGGCGACCCTGCTGCCGCTGGCCCTGCCGCTGCTGGTGCCGATCGCGGTGCTCTCCATCCCGTTCATCGACCTGGTCATGGCCGTCGTCCGCCGCAGTCTGCGCGGCCGCTCGCCCTTCTCGCCGGACAAGATGCACCTGCACCACCGGCTGCTGGCCATCGGGCACTCCCACCGGCGCGCGGTGCTGGTCATGTACTTCTGGGCCGCGCTCCTCTCCTTCGGGGCGGTGGGCCTGTCCATCACCGGCGGCCGGGTGGAGCTGCTCGTCGGCATCGCGGTGCTGCTCGTCCTCGGCGTCGTCGTGGTCCTCAGCCCGCGCGCCCGGCGGGCCGCCCGCGAGGCCCGCGCGGCCGAGCTCGAGGCCCAGCGGCGGCGCAGCCGCGCGCACCACCCCACGGGGCGGGCCCTGCGCGCAGCCGCCCCCTCCGTCCAGGGCCGGCCGGCCGACCCGGCCGGCAAGCCGTCGCCCCAGGGAGTCCGATGACCGCCACCGGGACCGAGCAGCAGCACGTCCCGTGGGACCTCTCCTTCCTCCGCGTGGGGACGGCGGTGACCGCGGCGCTCACCGCCGTCGCCGCACCGGTCGCTGGGCTGTTCGCGGGGTGGGACGCCGCCGTGGCCGTGCTGCTCGGCGCCGCCGTCGTCACGTTCTTCTTCGCGCTGTCCGGCCTGGTCATCGCCTGGGCCGGGCGGCACGGCGACGCCTTCACGCTGCCCGCCGCCCTCGGCTCGTTCTTCGTGAAGATCCTGGTCCTGGCCGCCGTGCTGCAGTCGCTGCCGGCCGACGGGTGGGTGCACCGCAGGACGCTGGCGTGGACGGTGGTCGCGGGCGCGCTGGTCTGGAGCGTCGTCCAGCAGCGCTGGGTCTGGACCCGCCGGCTGTACTACGTCACCCCGCCCGCCCCGCCCCGTGTCGCCCCGCCCGCCCCGCCCTCGACCGGGGGAACCCCGCTGCCGCCGGGAGGCCCCCCGACACGCGGCTGATAGTGTCCCGCCCGATGGCCGAGGACAGCTCCTCCAGCGGGGGTTCTCGACCTCGACCTGCACCGTCCGCCCAGCGTCAGCCCAGCGGGGCCGACATCGGGTGGAGCATCACCGGGACCATGCTCTCGGGGATCATCGTGTGGGGCGGGGTCGGGCTGCTGCTCGACCGCTGGTGGGGCACGCGCTTCGTCGCCCTCATCGGTGTGCTCCTCGGCCTGACGGTGGCCATCTACCTGGTGGTCGTCAAGTACGGCGCCCTGCCCCCGACCGAGGGGTCCGGGCGCACCGGCTCCACCCGGGGCGGGCGCCGCAGCCCGACCAGGACGCAGAAGGGACAACGGTGACCTCCAGCGCCCACGCGCTCGTCGACGTACTCGCCGCCGAAGGTGGCGGTGAGGGTGGCTTCCAGTCGCCGACGATCGCCGAGTTCTACCCGCCGGCCGTCGCCGAGTTCTCGGTCCTGGGCATCGACTTCGAGATCACCCGGATCACGATCATCATGTGGATCGCGACCGCGGCGATCCTCGCGCTGCTGGTGCTCGCCGCGCGCAAGGTGTCGGTGGTCCCCGGCAAGCTCCAGTACATCGGTGAGAGCGGCTACTCGCTGGTCCGCGACGGCATGGCCCGCGACGTCATCGGCCCCAAGGGCCTGCCGTTCGCGCCGTTCCTCGCGTCGCTGTTCTTCTTCATCCTCGCGAACAACTTCATGAGCATCGTCCCGTTCGCGCAGATCTCGCCGAACTCCAGGTTCGCCTTCCCGCTGGTCCTCGCGGTGATCGTGTGGGTCCTCTACAACTACATCGGCATCCGCGAGCAGGGGGCCGCGCGCTACTTCAAGGACGCCGCCGTCCCGCCCGGCGTGCCGATCGGGGCCCTCATCCTCGTCACGCCGATCGAGCTGCTGCAGGTCTTCGTGATCCGCCCGTTCACCCTGGCGGTCCGGCTCTTCGCCAACATGTTCGCCGGCCACATGCTGCTGGTCGTCTTCTCGCTCGGCGCGGTGTACCTGCTCACCGCCGGCGGGATCATGCCCCTCTTCGGCGCGGCCTCCTTCCTCATGGCGCTGGTCATGACCTTCTTCGAGTTGCTGGTCATCGTCCTGCAGGCCTACGTCTTCGTCGTCCTCACGGCGACCTACCTCAACGGCGCCGTCGAGCCCGCTCACTGACCGCACCACCCCGTACCACCCCCAGCCAGCCGCCCGGGGACCCCCCGGGCGACCGACACAGGAGGAACCACCCCGCATGGACGTCATGGCAGAGCTCGTCGGCAGCATCGGTTCGGTCGGCTACGGCCTCGCCGCCATCGGCCCGGGCATCGGCGTCGGCATCGTCTGGGCCGCCTACATCCAGGCGACCGCCCGCCAGCCCGAGTCGGCCGGCCTGACCCGGACCTACGCCTTCCTCGGCGCCGCGCTCTCCGAGGCGCTGGCGCTCATCGGCCTGGTCGTCCCCTTCATCTTCGGGCCGGGCAACGCCGGCTGACCTGAGTCCCGTCCGGACTCCTCTGACGTAGGGACGTGCAGAGCATGAGCATCCAGGCTGCGGAGTCGGCCAACCCGCTGCTCCCCCCCGTGGGGGAGATCATCATCGGGACGATCACCTTCGCGATCGCCTTCTTCGTCCTGGCCAGGTTCGTCTGGCCGCGGTTCGAGCAGGTCTTCCGGGCCCGCCGCGAGGCGATCGAGGGCGGCATCGAGCGGGCCGAGACCATGCAGGCCGAGGCCCAGGCGGCGCTGGAGCAGTACCGCGCCCAGCTGGCCGAGGCGCGCACCGAGGCCGCGCAGATCCGCGACCAGGCCCGTGCCGAGGGCCAGCAGATCCTCGAGGAGCTGCGGGCCCAGGCGCAGGAGGAGTCGGCGCGGATCATCGCCCGCGGCGAGGAGCAGCTGTCGGCCTCGCGGCAGCAGGTCGTCAACCAGCTGCGCGGCGAGATCGGCGCGCTCGCGGTCGACCTGGCCAGCCGCGTGGTCGGCGAGTCCCTCGAGGACCAGGCGCGTCGCAGCGGCACCGTCGACCGGTTCCTCGACCAGCTCGACGGCATGGCCGCCGGTGCCTCGCCGGACGGCCGGGGCGGTGCCACGGGCAGCTCCGTGTACGTGCAGGGCGACCGCTGATGGATGCCTCCAGCCGCGAGGCGCTGGCGGTCGTCCGGGACCGGCTCGGCGAGATCACCCGGCCGGCCTCCGGTCTGCTGGAGCGGGCGCGCGACCGCCTGACCGGTCAGGAGCGGGCCGCGACCCCCGAGGAGCTCGCGGCCCTGGCCGACGAGCTGTTCGCCGTCGCGCGCCTGCTCGACGGGCAGGTCGCGCTGCGCCGGGCGCTGTCGGACCCGTCGGGCAGCCCGGCGGACCGGGCCGGCGTCGCGCGGCGGCTGCTGTCCGGCCGGGTCTCCGAGGCCACGCTCGACCTGGTCGAGACCGCGGCGCGGCAGCGCTGGTCGCGGCCGCTGGACCTGGTGGAGGCGACCGAGACCCTGGCCACGGACGCCGCGCTGGACGCCGCGGACGCCCGCGGTGAGCTCGACGGCGTCGAGGACGAGCTGTTCCGCTTCGGGCGTATCGTCGCAGGGGATGCGGAACTGTCCCGGATCCTCAGCGACCGCACCGCTCCGGCCGCCGGCAAGACCGCGCTGCTGGACCGGCTGCTCGCAGGGCGGGTCAGCCCGATCTCCGCGATGCTGCTGCGCAACCACCTCACCGGGCGGGCCATCGGCAACGCCGAGAACGTCGTCGAGCGCCTCTCCGAGGCGGCCTCGACCCGTCGCGGTCAGTCGGTGGCGCACGTGACGACCGCCGTGGCGCTGACCGACGCGCAGGAGCGCCGGCTGGCCGAGCTCCTCGGCCGCCTCTACCACCGCCCGATCGGCCTCCAGGTGACCGTCGACCCGAGCGTGCTCGGGGGCCTGGTCATCCGCGTCGGTGACGAGGTCATCAACGGCAGCATCGCCCACCGTCTCGAGGCCGCCGGCCGACGGCTCGTCGGCTGACCGGCTCCCACTCAGACACCACCCAGCAGGGAAGAGGACACCACGCCATGGCCGAGCTGACGATCTCCGCTGACGAGATCCGCAGTGCCATCCAGAACTACGTCACCGAGTACTCGCCCGACGTGTCGCGGGAAGAGGTCGGGATCGTCACCGAGGCCGGCGACGGCATCGCCCGCGTCGAGGGCCTGCCCTCGGTCATGACCAACGAGCTGCTCGAGTTCGAGAGCGGCGTCCGCGGCCTGGCGCTGAACCTCGACGTCCGTGAGGTCGGCGTCGTCATCCTCGGCGACTACGCCGGCATCGAGGAGGGCCAGCAGGTCCGCCGGACCGGCGAGGTCCTCTCCGTGCCGGTCGGCGACGGCTACCTCGGCCGCGTGGTCGACCCGCTGGGCAACCCGATCGACGGCGCCGGCCCGATCGCCACCACCGGCCGCCGGGCGCTGGAGCTGCAGGCCCCGACCGTCGTCCAGCGGCAGTCGGTGCACGAGCCGATGCAGACCGGCATCAAGGCCATCGACGCCATGACGCCGATCGGCCGCGGCCAGCGCCAGCTGGTCATCGGTGACCGGCAGACCGGGAAGACCGCGATCGTCACCGATACGATCATCAACCAGAAGCAGGCCTGGGCCACCGGCGACCCGAGCCAGCAGGTCCGCTGCATCTACGTCGCCGTCGGCCAGAAGGGCTCGACGATCGCGGCCATCCGCGCCTCCCTCGAGGAGGCCGGCGCGATGGAGTACACGACCATCGTCGCGGCACCCGCCTCCGAGGCAGCGGGCTTCAAGTACATCGCCCCCTACACCGGCTCGGCCATCGGCCAGCACTGGATGTACGAGGGCAAGCACGTCCTGATCGTCTTCGACGACCTGTCCAAGCAGGCCGAGGCCTACCGCGCGGTCTCGCTGCTGCTGCGCCGTCCGCCGGGCCGTGAGGCCTACCCCGGCGACGTCTTCTACCTCCACTCCCGGCTGCTGGAGCGCTGCGCGAAGCTCTCCGACGAGCTGGGTGCCGGGTCGATGACGGGTCTGCCGCTCATCGAGACCAAGGGCAACGACGTGTCGGCCTACATCCCGACCAACGTCATCTCGATCACCGACGGGCAGATCTTCCTCGAGACGGGTCTGTTCAACTCCGGTGTCCGCCCGGCGATCAACGTCGGCATCTCGGTCTCCCGCGTGGGTGGCTCGGCGCAGATCAAGGCCATGAAGTCCGTCGCCGGCCGGCTGCGGCTGGACCTGGCCCAGTACCGCGAGCTCGAGGCCTTCGCCTCGTTCTCCTCCGACCTCGACGCCTCCAGCCGCGCGACGCTCGAGCGCGGCCAGCGCCTGGTCGAGCTGCTCAAGCAGGGCCAGTACCAGCCCTACCCGGTGGAGCGCGAGGTCGCCTCCATCTGGCTGGGCACCACCGGCAAGCTGGACAAGGTGCCGGTGCCGGAGGTGCGTCGCTTCGAGGCCGAGTTCCTCGACTACGTCGCCCGCAACCACGGCGGCGTCTTCGACGGGATCCGGCAGAGCAAGGCCCTCGGGGACGACGCCGTCCAGGGCCTGGAGCGGGCCGTCGAGGAGTTCTACGGCCAGTTCCAGACCTCCGACGGCGGCACGCTGCGCATCAACGAGGACGAGGCCGAGGCCATGGACGCGTCCGAGCGCGGCCAGGAGCGCGTCCAGGTCAAGCGGAGCGCCTGACCGTGGCCGGCAACCTCCGCGCGCTGCGGCGCCGCATCCGCTCCACGCAGTCGACGAAGAAGATCTTCTCGGCGCAGGAGCTGATCGCCGGCGCCCGCATCGTGCGCGCCCAGGCCCGGGTGGAGGCCTCCAAGCCCTACGCCCGGGAGATCACCCGGGTGCTGTCGGCCCTCGCGAGTTCGGCGTCGCTGGACCACCCGCTGCTGACCGAGCGGCAGGACGCGCGGCGGGCGGCGGTGCTGGTCATCACCTCCGACCGCGGCTTCGCCGGCTCGTACAACGTCAACGTGCTGCGCCGGACCGAGGAGCTGCTCTCGCTGCTCCGTCAGGAGGGCAAGGAGCCGGTCCTCTACGTGGTGGGCCGGAAGGGGGAGACCTACTACTCCTTCCGCAACCGCCCGGTGGCCGAGACCTTCACCGGGTTCTCGGAGCAGCCGAACTACACCGACGCGCAGCGGGTGGGGGAGGAGCTCATCGCCGCCTTCACCGCCGGTGAGGACGACGACGAGACCGGTGCCGGCGCCGACGGCGTCCTCGGCGTGGACGAGCTGCACATCGTCTACACCGAGTTCCGGTCGCTGCTCGCGCAGGTCCCGGTCGCCAAGCGGATGGCCCCGCTGGAGGTCGAGGAGGTCGAGGAGTTCGACTACGAGCGGGAGGACCGGGAGAGCGGCGTCACCACCGGCGACTCCGGCGTCCCGACGTCCTACGAGTTCGAGCCCTCGCCTGACGCCCTCCTCGACGCCCTGCTGCCGAAGTACGTGACGACGCGGATCTTCGCGGCGATGCTGGAGTCGGCGGCGTCGGAGTCGGCGTCGCGGCGACGGGCCATGAAGTCGGCCTCGGACAACGCCGAGGAACTGGCGAAGAACCTCTCGCGGCAGGCGAACCAGGCTCGCCAGGCCGAGATCACCCAGGAGATCAGCGAGATCGTCGGCGGTGCGGACGCGCTGGTGTCCGCGGGCGCCGACGACTGACCCCACCCCCGCCGCTCCCGCGGCAGGGACACCGAAGACGCGGACCAACGCAAGGCCGAGGGCAGGAGAGCAGTACAGATGACCGTCACCGAGGACCGTCCGACCACCCAGACGACCGGCCGCGTCGTCCGGGTCACCGGGCCGGTCGTCGACGTCGAGTTCCCGCGCGACGCGATGCCCGACCTGTTCAACGCCCTGCAGGTCGAGGTCACCCTCGCCGACCTGGGCAAGACGCTGACCCTCGAGGTCGCCCAGCACCTGGGTGACAACGTGGTCCGCACCATCTCCATGCAGCCCACCGACGGCCTGGTCCGGGGTGCCGAGGTGCGGGACACCGGCTCCGCGATCTCCGTGCCCGTCGGTGACGTGACCACCGGCCACGTGTGGAACGCGCTCGGCCAGTGCCTGGACACCCCTGGCTACGGCACCGACGCACCGCGCTGGGAGATCCACCGGCACGCGCCGCGGTTCGACCAGCTCGAGGGCCGCACCGAGATGCTGGAGACCGGCATCAAGGTCATCGACCTGCTGACCCCCTACGTGGCCGGCGGGAAGATCGGCCTGTTCGGTGGCGCCGGCGTGGGCAAGACGGTGCTCATCCAGGAGATGATCCGCCGCGTCGCCCAGGAGTTCGGTGGCGTGTCGGTGTTCGCCGGCGTCGGCGAGCGCACCCGCGAGGGCAACGACCTCATCACCGAGATGACCGAGTCCGGCGTCATCGAGTCCACCGCGCTGGTCTTCGGCCAGATGGACGAGCCGCCGGGCACCCGCCTGCGGGTGGCGCTCTCCGCGCTGACGATGGCGGAGTACTTCCGCGACGAGCAGAACCAGGACGTGCTGCTCTTCATCGACAACATCTTCCGGTTCACCCAGGCCGGGTCCGAGGTCTCCACGCTGCTGGGCCGCATGCCCTCCGCCGTGGGGTACCAGCCGACCCTGGCCGACGAGATGGGCGAGCTGCAGGAGCGGATCACCTCGACCCGCGGCCACTCCATCACCTCGATGCAGGCCATCTACGTGCCCGCCGACGACATCACCGACCCGGCGCCGCACACCACCTTCGCCCACCTCGACGCGACGACCGTGCTCAGCCGGCCGATCTCGGAGAAGGGCATCTACCCGGCCGTGGACCCGCTGGACTCCACCAGCCGGATCCTCGACCCGCAGTACATCGGGCAGGAGCACTACGCGATCGCCCAGAGGGTGAAGCAGGTGCTGCAGCGCTACCAGGAGCTGCAGGACATCATCGCGATCCTCGGCATCGACGAGCTCTCCGAGGAGGACAAGGTCACGGTCAACCGGGCCCGGCGCGTCGAGCGCTTCCTCTCGCAGAACATGTTCGTCGCCGAGGCCTTCACCGGTCAGCCGGGCTCGTTCGTGCCGGTGTCGGAGACGCTGCAGGCGTTCAAGGCGATCACCGACGGCGAGTACGACAACGTGCCGGAGCAGGCCTTCTTCATGTGCGGTGGCCTCGAGGACCTCGAGCGCAATGCCGACAAGCTGAAGCGCGCCTGACGGAGGACCACGCTCCCCCCACTCGTCGGAGGACCCCGTCCTCCCCACCCCTCGCACGTTCGGGGCGGGGGCCGGGACGGGGTCGGCGGGGTCTTCACCAGCACCGCCGAGAACGGCCGGGTCCCCAACGGGACCCGGCCGTTCCGTGTTTCCCGGTGGTGCGGCGGGTAGCCCCGGCGCGGCGGCCCGGACGGGTGGGTGTGGTGCGAGTCGCCTCAAGGGCTCCTCGCCCTGTGCCGATCTCGTGCGAGGACGCCTGGACCAGCTGGGCGGCGATCGGGAGAGACGACGTGGACGGCATCACCGGGACGCGGGTGGACGGCGCCGACTGGAGCTGGCCGCCGTCCGCGGCGGTGCCCTACGTCGGCGGGCGGCAGTTCCACACCGAGGACTGGGCGCCGGCCTCGACCGTGCGCCGTCCCTGGGTGCGCGTGGGCCGCTGGACCCTGCTGTACCGCCGCTGCGCCTGAGGGAGGACCCGTCCTCCGCACCGCTCGCACGAGCCTCCGGACGGGGCCTCGGCAGGGACGGCGCGGGCACGGCGGCTAGAGTGTGCCCGACCCGTCGCCGTGTCCAGCCCGGACGTGGCGACCCGTACCGCCGGCCGGTGGACCCCGAGGAGTGTCGTGGCGACCCTGCATGTCGAGTTGGTGGCCGTCGAGCGGATGATCTGGTCCGGCGAGGCCAACATGGTGGTGGCCCGCACGACCGAGGGTGAGCTCGGCGTCCTGCCCGGCCACGCGCCGCTGCTGGGCCAGCTCGCCGAGGGCGGCGTCGTCACCGTCCGCACCGTCGAGGGCGAGGACATGGTCGTCGCGGCCCACGGCGGCTTCCTGTCGGTGACCGACCGCGGTGTCTCCATCCTCGCCGAGACCGCGGAGATCTCCTCCGAGATCGACGTCGAGCGGGCCCGCGAGGCGTTGCGCCGCGCGGAGGAGGCCGGCGACGACCCCGATGCCCTCGCCGCCGCCAGGCGCGCCCAGTCGCGACTGCGCGCCGCCGGTCAGGACGCCTGAGCCTCCCGCCGCCCGCCTGACCGCCCGGCGCCCCCGATGACGACCGAACTGCTCGTCGTGGTCGTGGTGGGGGTCCTCGTCGGACTGGTCGTCGCCTTCCTGCTGCGCCGCCGCTTCCTGCTCTCCGGGCTCGGTGCCGTCACCATGTGGCTGCGGTCGGCCGGCTCACCGCGCTGGTCGGTGGGCGTGGCCTGGTACGGCGGCGACTCGCTGCTCTGGTACCGGGCGCTGTCACTGTCGGTGCGCCCGCAGCAGCGGCTGTGCCGGGCCGAGTTCCGCGTGCAGGGCCGGCGTCGTGCGGATGCCGGGGACGTCGCCCTCCCCGACGACGTCGTCGTCCTCTCCTGCGCCACCGCGGCCGGGCCCCGGGAGCTGGCCATGGACCCCTCGACCGTGACGGGCTTCCTCTCCTGGGTGGAGTCCGCGCCCCCGGTCCGCTGAGCGGCCTCCTCCAGGTCACCGCCGGCCCCGTCCCGGGTCCCAGCCCGAGCTCGCGGAGGTCGGGGAGGACGGGGTCCTCCTACGAGGAGTGGGAGGCGGGGGTCCTCCGTCAGTCGGCGGCCGGGGTCTCCGCCGCCGAGGACGCCGCGGCCCGCTGGGCGTGCGCCCCGCTGTGCGCGCCCGGCTCCCACAGCACGTCACCGCCCGGGTTGGCCACCCGCGCGAGGATGAACAGCAGGTCCGAGAGCCGGTTGAGGTAGCGCGCGGTCTCGGCGTTGGTGCGCTCGGCGTCGGCCTGCAGCAGCGCCCACACGCTGCGCTCGGCCCGCCGGGTCACGACGCGGGCCTGGTGCAGCAGCGCGGCCAGCGGCGTGCCTCCGGGGAGGATGAAGCTGGACAGCTTCGGCAGCTCGGCGTTGTACGTGTCGCAGGCCGCTTCCAGCCGCTCGGTGTAGGCGGCGGTCACCCGCAGCGGCGGGTACTGCGGGTCCGGCGTGACCGGGGTGGAGAGGTCGGCGCCGACGTCGAACAGGTCGTTCTGCACGCTGCGCAGCAGCTCGGTCAGCTCCGGGGTCGGCGACCCGAGGGCCAGCGCCACGCCGAGCACGCTGTTGGCCTCGTCGACGTCGGCATAGGCGACCAGGCGCGGGTCGGTCTTGGCCACCCGGCTCATGTCCCCGAGGTGCGTCTGGCCGGCGTCGCCGGTCTTCGTGTAGATGCGGGTCAGCCGGACGGTCATGTCTGGAGCCTAGGAGAAGGACCCCGCTGCTCCCACCGTGGGAGGACCCCGTCCTCCTCGCCCCTCGCAGGCTCGGGGTGAGCCTCGGGACGGCGCCGGCGGCGGGACCCTGCAGCGGGGCCACCGTAGGGTGAGCCGGTGGAGTGCTTCGAGGTCACCGGCGGCACGGCCCTGACCGGGCGGGTGCGGGTGACCGGCGCGAAGAACAGCGCCCTCAAGCTCATGGCCGCCGCGCTGCTGGCCGTCGGGCGGACCACCATCGACGAGGTGCCCGACATCCTCGACGTGGCGATCATGAGCGAGGTGCTGCGCCGACTCGGGTGCGACGTCACCTACGAGCGGCACGCGCACGGCGGCGGTGGCCGGCTGGTCGTCGACGTGCCCGACCGGCCCGCCACGGAGACCGACTACGACCTGGTGCGCCGGATGCGGGCCTCGATCAGCGTGCTCGGCCCGCTCGTCGCCCGCTGCGGGTCGGCCAGGGTGGCGCTGCCCGGCGGCGACGCGATCGGCTCGCGCGGGCTGGACATGCACATCTCCGGCCTCGAGCGGCTCGGCGCCACCATCGAGAGCGAACACGGCTTCCTCGTGGCCACCGCGCCGCGGCTGGAGGGCACGAGCATCTGGCTGGACTTCCCGTCGGTCGGCGCGACGGAGAACCTGGTCATGGCCGCGGTGCTCGCCGAGGGGACGACGGTCATCGACAACGCCGCCCGCGAGCCGGAGATCGTCGACCTGTGCGCGATGCTCACCGCGATGGGCGCGCAGATCGACGGCGCGGGCACCTCGACCATCACCGTCGACGGCGTGCCGGGGCTGCAGCCGGTCACCTACACGACCGTGCCCGACCGGATCGTCGCCGGCACCTGGGCCATCGGGGCGGTGATGACCCGCGGGGACGTGGTCATCGAACGGGCCGTCGCCGACCACCTCACCGTGGCGCTGGCCAAGCTCAGCGACGCCGGCGCGCAGGTCGAGCCGCTGCCCGACGGGCTGCGGGTGGCGATGGACCGCCGCCCGCGCGGCGTGGACGTCGTCACGCTGCCCTACCCCGGCTTCCCGACCGACCTCCAGCCGATGGCGGTCGCGCTGGCCGCCGTCTCCACGGGGACGGCGCTGATCACCGAGAACGTGTTCGAGGGCCGGTTCATGTTCGTCAACGAGCTGGTCCGGCTGGGCGCCTCGGTGCGCACCGACGGCCACCACGCCGTCGTCCGGGGCCGCGAGCGGCTCTCCAGCGCGCCGGTGCTGGCCACCGACATCCGGGCCGGCGCCGGGCTGGTGCTGGCCGGGCTGGTGTCCGACGGCGTCACCGAGGTGCAGGACGTGCACCACGTCGACCGCGGCTACCCCGACTTCGTCGAGCAGCTGCGCGGCCTGGGCGCCCGGATCGAGCGGGTCGAGCGGCCCGGTTGACGGCCCTCGTGCAGGGGCCCGAGCCGAGCGGAGCGAGGTTCGGGGGGCACGAGGGGTCTCCCGCTAACCGGGTCGGAACGACGCGGCCAGCGCGCGGGCGCGGTCGGCGTCCTCGGGGAAGACCAGCACCTCCGCCCGGTGCGGGCCGGGGACGCGCACGGTCGAGCGGATCCCGGCGTCGGAGAGCACCGCGCGCAGCGCCAGTGCCGATTCGCGCCGGGAGAGCGTGGCGACGCGGGTGAGCAGCCCGTCGTCCGCCGGGGGACGACGGCGCGGGTCGCTGCGGAAGGCCCACCGCAGGAACAGCGCGAGCCCGGCGACCACGGCGAACGCGATCACCGGTCCCGCCAGGTAGTGCGTGCCGGCCACCGGTGCCATCGCAGTCCTCCCCTCGGCGCCTGCGAGTGTGCCACCGGGGGACACCCCGAGGGGTCGTTTCTACTGGCGGGTAACGCCCCTACACTCCGCTGGCATGCCGTTCCCGCACAGGCCGGAGGAGCGCGACCGCCCCTGGGTCATGCGCACCTACGCCGGTCACTCGTCGCCGGCCGAGTCCAACGCGCTGTACCGGCGCAACCTCGCCAAGGGGCAGACCGGCCTGTCGGTCGCCTTCGACCTGCCGACGCAGACCGGCTACGACCCCGACGACGAGCTCTCCGTCGGTGAGGTCGGCAAGGTCGGCGTGCCGATCACGCACATCGGCGACATGCGCGCGCTCTTCGACGGCATCCCGCTCGACGAGATGAACACGTCGATGACGATCAACGCGACGGCGATGTGGCTGCTGGCGCTCTACCAGGCGGTCGCGGAGGAGCACGGTCACGACGTCAGCAAGCTCGCGGGGACGACGCAGAACGACATCATCAAGGAGTACCTGTCGCGGGGGACCCACGTCTTCCCGCCCGGGCCCTCGATGCGGCTGATCACCGACATGGTCGCCTACACGGTGTCGGCGATGCCGAAGTGGAACCCGACCAACATCTGCAGCTACCACCTGCAGGAGGCCGGGGCGACGCCGGTGCAGGAGATCGCCTACGCGATGAGCACCGCGATCGCCGTCCTGGACTCGGTGCGCGACTCCGGCCAGGTGCCGCCGGAGCGCTTCGGCGAGGTCGTCGCGCGCATCTCCTTCTTCGTCAACGCGGGCGTCCGCTTCGTCGAGGAGATGTGCAAGATGCGCGCCTTCACCCGGCTCTGGGACGAGCTGACCGAGGAGCGCTACGGCGTGCAGGACCCGAAGCACCGGCGGTTCCGCTACGGGGTGCAGGTCAACTCCCTGGGCCTCACCGAGGCCCAGCCGGAGAACAACGTCCAGCGGATCGTGCTGGAGATGCTCGCGGTCACCCTGTCCAGGGACGCCCGCGCCCGCGCCGTCCAGCTGCCGGCCTGGAACGAGGCGCTCGGCCTGCCCCGGCCCTGGGACCAGCAGTGGTCGCTGCGGCTGCAGCAGGTGCTCGCCTACGAGACCGACCTGCTCGAGTACGACGACCTGTTCACCGGCTCGGTCGTGGTGGAGCGCAAGGTGGCCGAGCTGGTCGAGGGCGCCCGCGCGGAGATCGCCCGCGTGCAGGAGATGGGTGGCGCGGTGGCCGCGGTCGAGTCCGGCTACATGAAGGGCCAGCTGGTCACCTCGCTCGCCGAGCGCCGCCGCCGGATGGAGAGCGGGGACGACGTCGTCGTCGGCGTCAACCGGTTCGAGGCCACGGAGCCCAACCCGCTGCTGGCCGACCTCGACACCGCCATCCAGGTGGTCCACCCCGCGGTGGAGACCGCCGCCTGCGAGTCGGTGCAGA
The DNA here is from genome assembly GCF_054050595.1 of Geodermatophilus sp. SYSU D00779. Taxonomy (NCBI): domain Bacteria; kingdom Bacillati; phylum Actinomycetota; class Actinomycetes; order Geodermatophilales; family Geodermatophilaceae; genus Geodermatophilus; species Geodermatophilus sp. SYSU D00779. The sequence continues at coordinate 194,773 of NZ_JBJGZQ010000002.1, read as the reverse complement.
AGTGGCGCGCCGAGCGCGACCCGGAGCCGGTCGAGCGGGCGCTCGCGCGGCTGCGCGCGGTCGCCGGGACCGACGAGAACCTCATGGCGGCCACCCTGGAGTGCGCCCGCGCCGGCGTGACGACGGGGGAGTGGGCCGGCGTGCTGCGCGAGGTGTTCGGCGAGTACCGGGCACCCACCGGCGTCGCCGCGGCCGCCGGGGGTGGCGAGGCCGACGCGTCGTTGGCCGACGTCCGGGAGCGGGTGCGCACCACCGGTGAGGAGCTCGGCGGGCGACTGCGGTTCCTGGTCGGCAAGCCGGGCCTGGACGGGCACAGCAACGGCGCCGAGCAGATCGCCGTCCGCGCCCGGGACGCCGGCTTCGAGGTCGTCTACCAGGGCATCCGGCTCACCCCGGCGCAGATCGTGAGCGCCGCGGTCGAGGAGGACGTGCACGTCGTCGGCCTGTCGGTGCTCTCCGGCTCCCACCTGCAGGTGGTGCCGGCGGTGCTGCGGGGGCTGCGGGACGCCGGCCTCGACGACGTCCCCGTGGTCGTCGGCGGGATCGTCCCTGACAGCGACGCCCGCCGGCTGCGGGAGCAGGGCGTGGCCCGCGTCTTCACGCCCAAGGACTTCGGACTGACCGACATCATGGGTCAGATCGTCGACGTCGTCCGCGAGGCCAACGGCCTCGACGACCTGGTCCTGCCCCCGGCCTGAGTCCCTGCCCCCGGCCTGAGTCCCTGCCCCGGCCTGAGTCCCTGCCCCCGGCCTGAGTCCCTGCCCCCGGCCTGAGTCGTGGCGTGGGCGGAGCGCTGCTGCGCGCTCACACCCGGCTCGGGGGCCCGAGGCGGACCTCGTCCAGCCCCGGCGAGAACAGCACGCCGACCGGGGGGCCGGCCGCTGCGGGCAGCCCCGCTGCCTGCAGCGGATCACCGGCGAGATCGATGAGTTCGGCGCTCCGCAGGGGCCACGGCTCGTGCGCCACCGGCAGGTGCACGGTGTAGCCGGCGACGCGGGTGTGCAGGCCCCAGCGGGCGGTCACGAACGCATCGAGGGGACCGGGCTCCACAGGCGCGCCGATGCGCAGGACGATCCGCAGGCGTCGGCCGACGAACACCACGTACGGCTCGTCGTCCCGCTGCACGCGGGTGCGCGACCACACGTACGGCAGGCGGGGGAGCGCCCGCGCCGCCAGCACGGGCAGCAGCCGGCCGGCGTCCATGCGCAGGAAGACGACGCCGCGGCGACCCCTCTCGTCCACGGAGTAGAGCCGTACGTTCACCTCGTCGAAGGCGCCGGCCCACGGGAGCGCGGGACCGACGCCGGGAGCCGTCCGCGCGATGCGCAGCGACACCACGCCGACGTAGGTGACCCCGGCCAGCACGTCGGGCCGGGTGCCGGGCGGCAGCAGCGGCGCCGCGACGGCCGGGTCCAGCGGCCAGTGCAGGAACGCCACATCCCGCCAGACCTGGCGCAGCAGGACCGGCCGGACGTCGTCCGGCGGGGACGGCGGCACCCGAGGGGCCACGTCAGCCTCGCAGCTCCACCACGGTGCCCTCGGTGGCGCTGCGGCGGGCCGCGTCGAGCACCCGGGCGGTGGCGACGGCGTCCCGCGGGTCGACCGGCACCGGCCCCTGCCCGCGGACGGCGGCGGCGAAGGCCGGGTAGAAGGTGTCCCAGCGGCCGCGCTCGGTGGGCACCACCACGCCCTCGTCGCCACGGCGCAGCCGGCCCCAGCGCTCCTGCGGCTCGGCACCCCAGTGCTCGTCGAGCGTCGCCGGCGTGTGCCCGGCCAGCAGCGCGGCCTCCTGCCCGTCCATCGGGCCGCCGACGACGTAGGCGCCCTCGGTGCCGCTGACCCGGAAGCGGTCGCCGGGCGCGCCCTGGCTCCAGCTGCCCCACAGGTGCGAGCGGGCGCCCTCGGCGTGGGTGAGCGCGACGAAGACGTCGTCGTCCAGGCCCGACTCCCGCACCCGCCACTCGGCGTAGACGCTCGTCACCGGGCCGAGCAGCAGCAGTGCCTGGTCGACCAGGTGGCTGCCGAAGTCCAGCAGCGTGCCGCCGCCCGCGGCCGGCGGGCCCGGTTCGGGCTCGAACCGCTCGAAGCGCGACTCGAGACGGGTCACCGTGCCGAGCCGGCCGGCGTCCGCCAGTGCCCGGACGGTGCGGAAGTCGGAGTCCCAGCGGCGGTTCTGGTACGGCGCCAGCGCCAGCCGGCGGGCTGCGGCCAGCTGCACCGTCCCCTCCGCCGCCGGGGCGTCCAGCGCGAAGGGCTTGTCGCAGACCACGGCGAGGTCCAGACCCAGTGCCTGCTCGCTCAGCGGGGTGTGCGTGTCCGCCGGGGTGGAGATCGCCACCGCCTCGGCGCCGGCGTCGGCCAGCTCCTCGAGCGAGCCGAAGGTGCGCAGGCCGGGGTGCTCCGCGGCGACCTGCGCCCGCCGTTCGGCCGACGTCGTCACCACGCCGAGCAGGTCGACCTCCGGGGCGGCCGCCAGCAGGGGTGCGTGGAAGTACCGGCCGCCGAAGCCGTAGCCCACCAGTCCGAAGCGCACGGGGTCCATGCCGCGATCCTGCCCTGTCCTCGTTCCCGCTCGGAGGGCCGGAGCGGTCCCGCGACACGGGCAACCCGGGGTGTCACCTCGTGTGTCGATCGTCACCTCAGCCGCTACGGTCCGGCCCGTGCAGAGCCCCCGTCCCGCCGTGGCCGACCCCGGCCGCCTCGCCGCGATCGCCAGCTACCGGCTCGGCGGCCACGCCGGCGACGCCGACCTCGATGCCGTGGTGGCCCACATGGCCCGCGCTCTGCACGCGCCCATCGCGGTGATCGACCTCGTCGGCCCGGACCTGCAGTGCTTCCCCGCCGAGATCGGCGTCGGGGTGCCGTCCTCGAACGTCCCCGACGAGCTGTCGTTCTGCGCCCACGTGGTGGCGACGCGGAAGCCGCTGGAGGTGACCGACGCGCTGGCGCACCCGGTGTTCGCCGGGAACCCGGCGGTGGCGGCCGGCGCGATCCGCTCCTACCTCGGCGTCCCCCTGATCGACGAGGACGGCTTCGTCCTCGGCTCGCTGGGGGTCTCCGACGACGACGTCCGCTCCTTCTCCGAGGACGACCTCGACGTCCTGCAGATCCAGGTCCACCTCGTGCGCAGCGTGCTCTCCCTGCGGCGCCAGGTCGCGGCACACCGGTGGGACGCCCGCCTGCTGGTGTCCCAGGGGCGGGTGCTCGAGGCCGTCGCCACCGGCGCGCCGCTGGACGAGGTCCTCGACCTGCTCTCCACCGCGGTGGGCGACCTGGCGCCGGACGCCGACGCCGAGCAGGAGAGGGTCCTGGCCGAGACCGTCGACCGGCTGACCACCGTGGCCGCCGACGCCGACGGGTGGCGCCGGGCCCTCACCCGGGTGGCCCGGCAGGACCCGCTGACCGGCCTGGCCAACCGTGCCCACCTCCTCGACGCGGGCCGGGCCGCGCTCACCGGCGGCGGTGCGGTCCTGTTCATCGACGTCGACCACTTCAAGGAGGTCAACGACCGCGGTGGGCACGCCGTGGGGGACCAGGTGCTCGTCCGCCTCGCCGAGCGCCTCCGCACGCACCTGGAGGAGGTGCCCGGCGCGGTCGTCGGGCGGCTCGGCGGCGACGAGTTCGCCGCCGTCCTGCCCGGCGTGGACCAGGGGACGGCGACGACGTTCGGGCAGCGCCTCGTCCTCGCGCTGGTGGACCGGGTCGCGGTCGGACGCCGCCACGTGCGGGTCTCGGCGAGCATCGGGCTCGCCATGGCCGAGCCCGGCACACCCTTCGAGGAGGCCCTGCAGGAGGCCGACCAGGCCATGTACGGCGCCAAGGCGGGCGGCCGTGGGCGGTTGCACGGCGCGCCCCTGCCCGTGCAGCGGTCGGCTAGCGTCGGCCCATGACTGCAGAGGGCGAACCCCGGGTCGAGCGGGACGGCGACGTCGTCACCCTCACGATGTGCCGGCCGGCCAAGCGCAACGCGCTCTCCCGGGACCACCTGACCCAGCTGCTGGGCGCCGTGACGGCGGTGGGGGAGAGCGACGCGGCCGGGCTGGTGATCGCCGCGGAGGGGCCCGTGTTCAGCGCCGGGCACGACTTCGCCGACGTCGCCGGCCGGCCGGTTCCCGAGGTGCGCAGCCTGCTGCAGCTGTGCACCGAGCTCATGCAGACGCTGCACGACGTCCCGCAGGTGGTGCTGGCCCGGGTGCACGCCCTGGCCACCGCGGCCGGGTGCCAGCTGGTGGCCTCGTGCGACCTGGCCGTCGCCGCCGAGTCGGCCGGCTTCGCCGCGCCCGGTGGCAAGGGCGGCTGGTTCTGCCACACGCCGATGGTGGCCATCGCCCGCGACGTCGGCCGCAAGCGGGCCATGGAGCTGGCGCTCACCGGCGACGTCATCGACGCGGCCACCGCGCTGGACTGGGGGCTGGTCAACCGGGTGGTGCCCGACGCCGAGCTCGACGCCGCCGTCGCCGACCTCATGGCCCGGGCCACCCGCGGGTCGCGGGCGAGCAAGGCGTGGGGCAAGCAGACGATGCACGCCCAGCTCGGACGGCCCGAGCGGGACGCCTACACCACGGCGGTCGAGGTGATGGCCGCCGCCAGCCAGCTGCCCGGTGCGGTCGAGGGCATGTCGGCGTTCCTGGAGAAGCGACGCCCGGTCTGGCCCGACTGAAAGAGGGCCCCCGCAGGCCCCGCCGCTCGTAGGAGGACCCCGTCCTCCCCACCCTTCGCAGGCTCAGGGCGGGTCCCGGGACGGGGCCTTCGGGCCAACGGGCCGCACGGTGAGACTGCGCACAGGAGGGATGGGCGGACGGCGGGGGCGCCTTGTGCTCTGACGTGCGCGACAGGTGGGACCTCACCCGGCGGCGTGCGCTCGACTTCGGACGGATGACGGCCGACTCCTGAGTGCCCGCGCGCTCCGTCGTCCCCTCCGCACCGTCCCTGGAAGGCACTCCCGTGCTCGCTCGTCTCCGCCGCGTCCCGTTCGCGGCGCAGGTCCTCCTCGCCCTCGTGCTGGGCGTCGCCCTCGGGCTCGTCGCCCGGGACATGGGTCCCGTCGCCGACGGGACGCCGAACTGGCTGACCAGCACCCTGCAGACCGTCGGCAGCACCTTCGTCACGCTGCTCAAGGTCCTCGTCCCGCCGCTGATCGTCACCGCGGTGATCGTCAGCATCGCCAACCTCCGGCAGGTCTCCAACGCCGCCCGCCTGGCCGGGCAGACGCTGCTGTGGTTCGCGATCACCGCCCTCATCGCGGTGTCCCTCGGCATCGGCCTGGGCCTGCTCACCCAGCCGGGCCGCAACAGCTCCGTCGACGCCGCCGCCCAGGCCGCGCCCGAGACCACCGGTTCCTGGTGGGACTTCCTCACCGGGCTGGTGCCCGCGAACGTCCTCGGCCTGCAGTCCTCGGCGGACGGCGGCCTGTCCTTCAACGTGCTCCAGCTGATCGTGCTGGCCGTGGCGATCGGCGTCGCCGCGCTCAAGGTCGGCGAGCCGGCCGAGCCGTTCCTGGCGCTGACCCGCTCGGCGCTGTCGATCGTGCAGAAGCTGCTGTGGTGGGTCATCCTGCTGGCCCCGGTCGGCACCGTCGGGCTCATCGGCAACGCCGTGGCCAGCTACGGCTGGGGGTCCCTGGGCTCGCTCGGCGTCTTCGCCGGGTCGGTCTACGTCGGCCTCGCGCTCGTGCTCTTCGTCGTCTACCCGGTGCTGCTGCGGCTGCACGGCCTCTCGCCGCTGCGGTACTTCGCCGGTGCCTGGCCGGCGATCCAGCTGGCGTTCGTGTCCCGTTCCTCGATCGGCACCCTGCCGGTGACCGAGCGGGTGACCGAGCAGAACCTCGGGGTCCCGCGGTCCTACGCGTCCTTCGCCGTCCCGCTGGGCGCGACCACGAAGATGGACGGCTGCGCGGCGATCTACCCGGCGCTGGCCGCGATCTTCGTGGCGCAGTTCTTCGGCGTGGACCTCGGCCTCACCGACTACCTGCTGATCGCGCTGGTCTCGGTCGTCGGCTCGGCGGCCACGGCCGGGGTGACCGGCGCGGTCGTCATGCTGACGCTGACCCTCTCCACGCTCGGCCTGCCGCTGGCCGGCGTCGGCCTGCTGCTGGCGATCGACCCGATCCTGGACATGGGCCGGACCGCGGTGAACGTCGCCGGTCAGGCGCTGGTCCCGACGATCGTCGCCAAGCGCGAGGGCATCCTCGACGTGGACCGGTACCGGTCGACCTCCACGGCCGACCCGGTGGCCCGGGTCGAGGTGGACGACGACCTGCGCCAGCCCGTGACCGCCTGAGAAGGACCCCGTCCTCCCCACCGCGCGCAGGCTCACGGCGGTGCCCTGGACGGGGCCGCCCGCGGGCCCGGCCCTCCCGTCCGGAGGAGCCGGGCCCGCGTCGTCTCAGCCGGCGAGGTCGGCGCAGCCGGTCTCGTGCGGCAGCAGCGGGCGCAGGGTGAGCGTCCACCGGCTGCCGTCGCCGGCGACCCACGGCGTGAGCGTGGTCGCCGACGCGGCCGCGGCCAGGACGGCCTCCGCCTCGGCTCCCCGCGCAACGACGCAGGACAGGCCCGCCCGGCCGGTCAGCGGCCCGCCGGGGAGGGGCTCGCCGGGCAGTGCGGGGCCGAGCCAGGCGGCCTCCGGTTGCAGCAGCGCGGGGTCGGTGGGCGGCGTCCACGGCCCGGCGACGGCCGCCACCGCCGTGGCCGCGTAGGGCTCCGGGCCGGTGGCGCCGAGCGGCTCGGGCGAGGTGAGCACCTCGAGCAGGCCGCGCAGCTCGCCGCGTGCCGCCTGCTGCTCCGGGGTGAGCCCGCTGTCGTCGGGCAGCTCGAACAGCGCCGGGACCTCGCGCACCGACGTCCCCGCGTCGGTGACGAGGGTGAAGCGGGTCGCCGGGGCGTCGGCGACCGGGGGCGAGCCCAGGTCGGCGGTGTCCGTCACGCCGGCCGTGACGGCGCGGTCGACGACGGTCTGGACCCCCTCGGCGTCGAGCTGCCACACCTGCAGGGAGGGCAGCGCGGGCGGCGGGTGGACCTCGATCTGCGCCCCCGGCGCCACGACCCGGCCGTCGCCGTAGACGGCGACGAGCGGCACCCGGGCGGCCAGCGCGTCGGGGGTGGTGAAGCCGCCGACGTGCTCCACCTCGAGGACCAGCCGACCCGGCCCGTCGGGGACGGGCGTCGGCGGGGGAGCCGCGTCGCGGCCGCTGTCGCCGGCGCACCCGGCCACCAGCACGAGCGCGGCCAGGACGGCGGTCAGCGGAGCAGGTCTCACCTGGTCAGGATGCCGTGCCACCGCGGGGACCCCCGGCGTCCCGGGCCCGTCGTTGCCGGTTCGGTACCGTCGGTCCCCGTGCGCCTGGTCATCGCCCGCTGCTCGGTCGACTACGTGGGGCGGCTGACCGCCCACCTGCCCATGGCGCCGCGGCTGCTGCTGGTCAAGGCCGACGGCTCGGTCTCCGTGCACGCCGACGACCGCGCCTACAAGCCGCTGAACTGGATGACCCCGCCGTGCTCGTTCAAGGACGAGCTGGTCAGCGGTCCTGACGGGGCCTCCGGCACCTGGACGGTCACCAACAAGGCCGGCGAGCAGCTGATCATCACCATCGAGTCGGTCGAGCACGACAGCTCCCACGAGCTCGGCGTCGACCCGGGCCTGCAGAAGGACGGCGTCGAGGCCGAGCTGCAGCGGCTGCTCGCGCTGCACGTGGAGACCTTCGGGCAGGGCTGGTCGCTGGTGCGCCGTGAGTACCCGACCGCCATCGGTCCGGTGGACCTGCTCTGCCGGGACGCCGACGGCGCCACCGTGGCCGTCGAGGTCAAGCGCCGCGGCGAGATCGACGGCGTGGAGCAGCTGACCCGCTACCTCGAGCTGCTCAACCGCGACCCGCTGCTCGCGCCGGTGCGCGGGGTGTTCGCCGCGCAGGAGATCAGGCCGCAGGCGCGGGTGCTCGCCGGCGACCGCGGCATCGAGTGCCTGACCGTCGACTACGCCGTCCTCAAGGGCACCGACGACCCCACGCAGCGGCTCTTCTGAGAGAGGACCCCCTGCCCCCACCGCTCGCGGCGGGGGCGGCGGGGCGCGGATGAGAGACTGCCCCGGATCATCCGCGGCGCAGAGGAGATGGCAGCGTGGCCAGAGAACTGACCGAGGTCGGCGTGGTGGGGCTGGGCACGATGGGCGCCGGCATCGCCGAGGTCCTCGCCCGGGCGGGCCTGTCGGTGACCGCCGTGGACGTCGACGAGGCGGCCGTGGCCCGCGGGCGGGAGCACCTGGAGCACTCCACCGGGCGGGCGGTGGAGCGCGGCAAGCTCGACCCCGCCGACCGCGACGCCATCCTCGGCCGGATCCGGTTCGCCACGTCGCTGGAGGACCTCGCGCAGGCCGAGCTGGTGGTCGAGGCCGTGCCCGAGCGGCTGGAGCTCAAGCGCGACATCTTCGCCGCGCTGGACAAGATCTGCCCGCCGGACACCATCCTGGCCACCAACACCTCGAGCCTGTCGGTCACCGAGATCTCGGTGGCCACCGGGCGGCCGGGCAAGGTCATCGGGATGCACTTCTTCAACCCGGCACCGGTCATGAAACTGGTCGAGGTCGTGCGCACCGTCGTCACCGAGCCGTCGGTGATCGAGGACGTGGAGGCGCTGGCCGCGCGGCTGGGCAAGGTCGACGTCACCATCGGCGACAAGGCCGGCTTCATCGCCAACGCGCTGCTGTTCGGCTACCTCAACCACGCGGTCGCCATGTACGAGAACCGCTACGCCAGCCGTGAGGACATCGACGCGGCCATGCGGCTGGGCTGCGGCCTGCCGATGGGCCCGCTGGCGCTCATGGACCTCATCGGCATCGACACCGCCTACGAGATCCTCGAGACGATGTACCGGCAGTCCCGCGACCGGTTGCACGCGCCCAGCCCGATCATCAAGCAGATGATGACCGCGGGCCTGCTGGGCCGGAAGTCCGGCCGCGGCTTCTACACCTACGCCGGCCGGGACTCGGCCGAGGTCGTGCCCGATGCGCACACCCCGGTCGAGGGCGGGGCCGCCGAGGGCGCCCGCGAGGTCTCCACGGTGGGCGTCGTCGGCTCCGGGACGATGGCCACCGGCATCATCGAGGTCGTCGCCAAGGGCGGCTACGACGTCCGCTTCGTCGCCCGCTCGCCGGAGAAGGTCGAGGCGGTGCACCGGGAGCTGGCGAAGTCGCTGGAGAAGCAGGTGCAGCGCGGCCGGCTCGACGAGGCCACGCGGGACGAGGTGCTGGCCCGGGTCAGCGGGACGACGGTCCTCGACGAGCTCGCCGACCGCGACCTGGTCATCGAGGCCGTCGTCGAGTCGCTGCCGGTCAAGGAGGCGCTGTTCGCCAACCTCGGCGAGATCGCCAAGCCCGGCGCGGTGCTGGCCACCACGACCTCCAGCCTGCCGGTCATCGAGTGCGCCAAGGCCAGCGGTCGGCCGGAGGACGTCGTCGGCATGCACTTCTTCAACCCGGCCACGGTGATGAAGCTGGTGGAGGTCGTCTCCACGATCTCGACCGCCCCCGACGTGGCGGCCACGGCGCACGCGGTGTGCCAGCGGCTGGGCAAGCACGCCGTCTCCTGCTCCGACCGGGCCGGTTTCATCGTCAACGCACTGCTGTTCCCCTACCTCAACGACGCGGTGAAGATGCTCGAGGCGCACTACGCGACGGCCGACGACATCGACGCCGCCATGAAGGTCGGCTGCGGCTACCCGATGGGCCCCTTCGAGCTGCTGGACGTCGTCGGCCTCGACGTGTCCCTGGCCATCGAGCGGGAGCTGTACACCGAGTTCCGCGAGCCGGGCTTCGCGCCCGCCCCGCTGCTCGAGCACCTGGTCACCGCCGGGTACCTGGGCCGCAAGACCGGCCGCGGGTTCCGGGACCATGCCGCCCGTGACGTGGCGCGCCGCTGACCCGGTGCCCCGGCGCAGCGGTCGGAGGGGGGCGCGGCCTGCGGGCCGCGACCCCCTGCGCCGTCCCGAGACGGTGGAGGAGGCGGCGGACGGCGACTGGGTGGTGCGCCGGCTCACCGGGGCCGCGAGCGGCAAGTCCTACCGCTGCCCCGGCTGCGACCAGGAGATCCGCCCGGGGACGCCGCACCTGGTGACCTGGCCGGCCTATCCGCGCGACTCCGACCTCGATCCCTGGGACACCGACTCCGCCGCCGACCTGCGCCGGCACTGGCACGCGACCTGCTGGGCCGCGCGGGGCCACCGCCGCTGAAAGAGGACCCCGCCCTCCTCACCCTTCGCGAGCTCAGGGCGGGACCCGGGACGGGGCCGCGGCATCAGGTCAGCCGGGCGAAGGCCACCACGTTGTCCTCGTAGCTGCGCCGCGAGCGGTCGAAGTCGCCGCCGCAGGTGACCAGCCGCAGTTCCGCCCGCGGCGTCGGTCCGTAGACCGCCCCGGTCGGGAAGTCGTCCTTCGGGTACCGGCCGACCCCGGTCACCGTGAAGCGGGCCGTCGTCCCGTCCGCGCGGTCGACGAGCACCTCGTCGCCGGGCACGAGGTCGCGCAGGCGGGAGAAGACCGCCGGCCCGTCGACCGAGTCGACGTGCCCGGCGACCACCGCGGGGCCGACGTCGCCCGGGACGGCGCCGCCGGCGAACCACCCGGCCCGGGAGAAGTCGTCCGGGGGCACCAGGACCCCGGAGGCGTCGGTGCCCAGCCGCAGCAGCTCGCTGTCCACCGCGATCGCCGGCACGCGCACGCGCACGGGCGCCGCCGACGTCCCGTCCGTGCCGGCCTCGGCGACCACCGGGGCGGGGACGGTCGCGGCGGGCGGCGCCCCCGCTGCTGCCGGGGCGGGCACGCCGGGGGAGAACAGCGCCACCGCACCGGCGAGGACCGCGGTGCCGGCGAGCAGCCCCCGAGCCAGGGGCAGCACCGGCCGCCGCGGCTCCCGGTGGCGGCTCACCGGCCGGGCCTCAGCGCCGCGCGGCACGACGCCGCGACCGCCGGGCCAGCAGCAGGCCGGTCAGGACGGTGAGGCCGACGGCGCCGACCACGACCCCCGGCGCCGGCTCCGCGGACGCGGTGCCCCCGGCGCCGGTCTCCACGCCGCCGGTCGGGACGACGCCGGAGCCCGCGGCGTCCAGGACCGTGCGCACGGTCAGCCCGCCCTCGGGCCGGTCCAGGACGAACAGGCTGTACACCGAGCCCGGGTCCAGCTCCAGCGGCAGCTCGGTCTGCCCGCCGTCCACGGTCACCTGCAGCCGGTCGGCGTCGCCGGGCACGCTCACGTGGTCGCCGGCCTCGGCGAAGGCCAGGCCGGTGGCGAGGGCGGTGCCGCCCGCGGAGGCGTCGAGGGTCGGCGCGTCGGCCGCGGCGGAGACGACCCGAACCCGTGCCCGGCCCGACGGCGGGAGGGTGAGGTCGTCCTCGAGCACCTCCAGGCCCAGGTCGGCGAAGCGGCCCACGCCGGCGACGGTGCGGGCGCTGCCGGGGCCGACCTGCACGGTGGTGGAGAGCACCGGCGGGGTGGCCGGGTCGGCGCCGGCCTGGCGCATGCTGACGGTGTAGACGCCCTCGGGCACGTCCTGGTAGCCGGAGATCGTCCCGTAGCCGACCCCGGGCACGGTCAGCAGCGCCGTCCCGTCGCCGGGGTCGGGGACCGAGTCGACGTAGACGTCGACGGCCGGGGTGTCGGGGGACAGGTGGGCCAGACGCAGCAGGCCGGTCTCGGCGGCACCGGCCCCGGGCGGGGCGACGAGCACCGTCCCGGCGGTCACGGCGGCGACGGCCAGCACGCGGGTCCAGCGGTCCACGGTTCCCTCCAGCGGGTGCGCGAGCGGGCCGGGTGCCGGTCCGGCGTCCATTCGTCCACCCATCGCGACTCCTGTCCAACCGAGAGTCACGGGGAGACCTCGGTCACCAGCCCGTCGGGGTCGGAGGCGTAACGGTGGGACAGCAGGACGCCGTCCCCGGTGACCCCGACGGTGTCGGGGGCGAACGGCGGCCGCTGCGCGTCCCGCCAGGTCGTCAGCGCCGCCGTGGCCGGTTCCCCGGACCCGACGGGGCGCCACCGACGGCCGGAGCAGCGCGCTGCGGGCCGGACCCTCGGCGCCGCCGTCCCGCGGGAGGGCGGCCACGTCGACGCCCTCCCGGGCGGTCGGCACGGCCAGCAGCGACAGCAGGCGCGCGTCGACGCCCGCCCGGTCCAGGAGCTCCCCGGCGGGCCCGTCCGGCATCGGGACGCCGAGGGGGTGGTGGTCGTCCCGGGAGTGGGACCGGCGTCCGTGGACGGGGCCGCCCGCGGGACGCAGGTGTCCCGCGGACGGTGGTGCGCTGCCTCGCTACCGAGGAGGGAGCGGCTGGGCTCAGCGCCGGCCGGGTGTGACGGTCTGGCTGCCGGTGTCGGCGTCGTCGGGCGTGACGGCCGGCTGCACGAGCGTGGGCGGGTCGACCCGCGGCGGCGCGGAGGCGGCCGTGCTCCCGGTCGGGACCGGGCGCAGCTGCTGCGTCGTCTGCGGGCCCGGGGTGACCTGCTCGGTGGGGGCGTCGGCCGCCGGGGTGACGGCCGGCTGCGTCGGGGGCGCCGGCGGCCGGGTGGGCTGCCGGGCCGCGACGGCCTCGCCGTTGCCCGTCGGTGGCTCGACCGGCCGCTGCGCCGGCTGGGGTGCCGTCGTGGGCCGCACCACCGGCTGCTGGGCCGTGACCGGCCCGACCGGCTGCGGCTGCCGCTGCTCCTCGGAGGCCGGCTGGGGCTGGGCCTGCGGCACGCGCGGGGTCGGCTGTGGACGGACCGGCGCGGGCGGCCGGGGGCCGGCCTGCGGCTCGGGGCGCCGGTCGCCGAGGTCGGGCAGGCGCTCGAGCAGCGAGCGCGCCTCGAGCAGCCGCCCCGTGAGCTCGTCGCGCACCGCACGGATGGCGGTCGCGGCGGCCTCGGCCTCGCTGACCAGCCGGGCGGCGTGCTCCTCGGCCGCGGCGACCCGCTGCCGGGCGGCCTCGGCGGAGGTGCGGTCGCGCTCCTCGTCCTGCCGGGCGGCCTCCTGGCGGCGCGCCCGCTGCGCGATCTCGAAGTCCTCCTCCACCTTGGCCCGCCGGGCCTGCGACTCGGCGTCGAGCCGGGCGACCTTCTCCTGGGCCTTGGCGACCAGCTCGTCGGCGCGGATCTGCGCCTTGCTGGCGATCTGCTCGGCGTTCTGCCGGGCCTCGGCGATCATCCGATCGACCTCGGCCTGGCCGGCGGCGTGCCGCTCGTGCATCGCCCGTTCCTCGGCGGCGGTGTGCTCCCGCAGCGCCTGGGCCTCTTCCTCGGCCGAGCGCCGGATCTCCGCGGCCTCCTCCTCGGCCAGCCGCAGCATGTGCTGGATGCGCTCGCTGATGTTCTCGAAGGTGGTCGGCCCGGAGGACGCGGCCTTGCGCCGCAGCTGGTCGATCTCCCCGTGCAGCGCCGAGAGCTGGCCGGCCAGGTCGGCCGAGCGGCTCATCGCCGCGTCGCGGTCGGCCATCGCCACCTGGATGTCGGCCTCGAGGCGCTCGATCGTCTCGGCCACCTGGTGCCGGTCGTAGCCCCGGAGCACCACGTCGAACGAGTGCTGGGCCTCGCGCATCGGCAGCATGTCGCGGCGGGGATCGGTCATGCGGTCATCCTCGCAGAGTCGGCGGGCGGGCCCGGCGTGTCGCCAGACCCCTCCCTGCAGGGTGCCAGCACCGCACGCGGCCGCGCCACGTGCCGGCACCCTGCAAGGCCCCGCGGGCCCCTGCAGGGTCCCGCCGCCGGCTCGGTGGGGAGGAAGGTGGCTCCCCTCAGACGCCCCGGAACCGGTTGATCGCGGTGAGGTGCTTCTCCCGCTTCTCGGCGTCCTTGACGCCGAGCCCCTCCTCCGGGGCGAGGGTCAGCACGCCGACCTTGCCCTGGTGGCAGTTGTTCTTCACGTCGCAGGCGGCCTGCCCGACCTCCTCCATCGGGTAGACCTTGGACAGCGTGGGGTGGATCAGGCCGCGGTCGATGAGCCGGTTGGCCTCCCACGCCTCCTTGTAGTTGGCGAAGTGGGACCCGACGATCCGCTTGAGGTTCATCCACAGGTAGCGGTTGTCGTACTGGTGCAGGTACCCGCTGGTGGAGGCGCAGGTGACGATCGTGCCGCCCTTCTTGGCGACGTAGACGCTGGCGCCGAAGGTCTCGCGGCCCGGGTGCTCGAAGACGATGTCGACGTCGTCCCCACCGGTCAGCTCGCGGATCCGCTTGCCGAACCGCTGCCACTCCTTGGGGTCCTGGGTGTCCTCGTCCTTCCAGAACCGGTAGCCCTCGGCGGAGCGGTCGATGACCAGCTCGGCGCCCATCGAGCGGACGATGGCGGCCTTCTCCGGGCTGGAGACCACGCAGACCGGGATGGCGCCGCCGTTGAGCGCCATCTGGGTGGCGTAGGAGCCCAGGCCACCGGAGGCGCCCCAGATCAGCACGACGTCGCCCTGCTTCATGTCCGCGCCGTTGCGGCTGACCAGCTGCCGGTAGGCGGTGGAGTTGACCAGCCCCGGCGCGGCGGCCTCCTCCCACGTGAGGTGCGCGGGCTTGGGCAGCAGCTGGTTGCTCTTGACCAGCGCCAGCTCGGCCAGGCCGCCGAAGTTGGTCTCGAAGCCCCAGATCCGCTGCTGGGGGTCCAGCATCGTGTCGTCGTGCCCGGCCGGGTCCTCCAGCTCCACCGACAGGCAGTGCGCGACCACCTCGTCGCCGGGCTTCCACCGGTGCACCCCCGGGCCGGTGCGCAGCACCACGCCGGCCAGGTCGGAGCCGACCACGTGGTAGGGCAGGTCGTGCCGCTTGGCCAGGTCGTGGAGGCGCCCATAGCGCTCCAGGAACCCGAAGGTCGACACCGGCTCGAAGATCGACGTCCAGACGGTGTTGTAGTTCACCGAGGACGCCATCACCGCGACGATCGCCTCGCCCGGGCCCAGCTCCGGGGTGGCCACCTCCTCCACGTGCAGCGACTTGCGCGGGTCCTTCTCCTTGGTGGGCAGGCCGGCGAACATGTCCTGCTCGTCCTTGCGGACCAGCACGGCCCGGTAGGACTCCGGCACCGGCAGCCCGGCGAGGGCGTCCAGCTGGTCGGCGAGGATGGCGTCCCTGATGTCGAACACGTGCGTCTCCCGGGTCTCCGTCGGCTCGTGAGGCGGTGCAGTGGCGCGAGATGTTACCGGTGGGTAATCAATCGGCTCATGGCCCCGCCCAGAGGCTCGCCCCGAGCCTGCGAGGGGTGAGGAGGGCGGGGTCCTTCTTCAGTGCGCGGTCGGCGCCGGCTCGACGAGCTCGACGAGGACGCCGCCGGCGTCCTTGGGGTGGACGAAGTTGACCCGGCTGTCCGACGTCCCGCGCCTGGGGGTGTCGTAGAGCAGCCGCAGGCCGCGCTCGCGCAGCGTCGCGCTGACCGCCTCGACGTCGGCCACCCGGAAGGCCAGCTGCTGCAGGCCCGGGCCGGAGCGGCCGATGAACTTGGCGATCGTCGAGTCGGGGGTCAGCGGCGCGAGCAGCTGGATGCGCGTCTCGCCGTCGCCGACGGCGAGCATCGCCTCGCGGACGCCCTGCTCCTCGTTCACCTCCTCGTGCACCGAGTGCACGCCGAAGGCCTGGGCGTAGAAGGCCAGCGCCTCGTCGAGGTCCGGGACGGCGACGCCCACGTGGTCGATCGTGGTGAACAACTCGGCCGGCAGGCCGGTGCGCGGGTCGGTGGTCACGGCGGCATCCTCCCGGACCAGACGTCTGAGACGACAGGTGGGGGCGCCACACAGCCACGTGGGCCCGCCGCACACACCCGTGCGGCGGCCCCCGCCCGATCGCTGCGGAGGCCCAGCGCGCCAGGAAGCCGATCAGCGCCTCGTCGAACTGCTCCGGGTGCGAGGCGTTGACGCCGCCGTGCGGGCCACCCTCGATGGCCCACCGTCGGCTGCGTTGAGACGTGCGTCACGCCGGGGCCCGGAGCCCGTGCGGCGGCCTATCCTCGGCGGAATCGACGCCGTGTCCCGTCACGGCGGCGGCACCGACCCCATGGGTCGCCAGCGTCGGCGACCCGGCCCTGGAGGCATCTCATGTCCCGTTCGGTCATCGTCAGCGGCGCCCGCACCCCGATGGGGCGGCTGCTCGGCTCGCTCAAGGACTTCTCCGCCGCCGACCTCGGCGGCGTCGCCATCAAGGCCGCGCTGGAGCGCGCCGGCATCTCCGGCGACCAGGTCGAGTACGTGATCATGGGGCAGGTGCTGCAGGCCGGCGCCGGCCAGAACCCGGCCCGCCCCGCGGCCGTCGCCGCCGGCATCCCCATGACGGTCCCGGCCCTCACGATCAACAAGGTGTGCCTCTCCGGCCTGAGCGCCATCGCGCTGGCCGACCAGCTCATCCGCGCCGGCGAGTTCGACGTCGTCGTGGCCGGTGGCCAGGAGTCGATGACCCAGGCGCCGCACCTGCTGCCCAACTCCCGCACCGGCACCAAGTACGGCGACGCCAAGCTGGTCGACGCGATGGCGCACGACGGGCTGTCGGACACCTTCGACCAGGTCGCGATGGGCGCCCTGACCGAGCAGGCGAACAGCCGCTACGACCTCACCCGCGAGGAGCAGGACGCGTTCGCCGCGGAGAGCCACCAGAAGGCCGCCCGCGCGGGGAAGAACGGCGTCTTCGACGAGGCGATCACCCCGGTGCTGATCCCGCAGCGCAAGGGCGACCCGATCGAGTTCCGCGACGACGAGGGCGTCCGCGCCGACACCACGGTGGAGACGCTGTCGAAGCTCAAGCCGGCCTTCGCCGAGGACGGCACGATCACCGCCGGGACCGCCTCGCAGATCTCCGACGGCGCCTGCGCGGTCGTCGTCATGAGCGCCGAGAAGGCCGCCGAGCTGGGCATCACCCCGATCGCCGAGATCGGCGCCCACGGCGTCGTGGCCGGGCCCGACGCGACCCTGCAGAGCCAGCCGTCGCGTGCGGTCCAGAAGGCGTGCGAGAAGGAGGGCATCGACCCCAAGGAGCTCGACCTCGTCGAGTTCAACGAGGCCTTCGCCGCCGTCGCGCTCGTCTCGACCAAGGAGCTCGGGATCGACCCCGAGAAGGTCAACCCCAACGGCGGTGCGATCGCCCTCGGCCACCCGATCGGCATGAGCGGCGCGCGGATCGTGCTCGACGTGGCGCTGGAGCTGCGCCGCCGGGGCGGCGGCGTGGGTGCCGCCGCGCTGTGCGGTGGTGGCGGCCAGGGCGACGCGCTGGTCCTGCACGTGCCCGCGAAGGCGTGACCCGGGAGGGCTCCGTCGTCCCCGCGGACGCGCTCGGCACAGCCGTCCGGACGCCCGGCCCCGCCGCCCTCCGTGGCCGGCGGGGCCGGCGTGCCGTGGACGTCCCGGACCTGGTCGCCCGCGCCCGGGACGGCGAGGCCCGCGCGGTGGCGCGGCTGATCACGCTGGTCGAGGACGCCAGTCCGGCGCTGCGCGAGGTCGCCGCGGCGCTGGCCCCGCACACCGGGCGCGCCCAGGTCGTCGGCCTCACCGGCTCGCCCGGCGTCGGCAAGTCCACGACGACGACCGCGCTGGTCCGCGCCTACCGCGCGCGCGGGCTGCGGGTCGGCGTCCTCGCCGTCGACCCGTCGTCCCCCTTCTCCGGTGGCGCGCTGCTCGGCGACCGGGTACGCATGCAGGACCACGCCGGGGACGAGGGCGTCTACATCCGCTCCATGGCCTCCCGCGGCCACCTCGGCGGCCTGGCCTGGGCCACCCCGCAGGCGCTGCGGGTGCTCGACGCCGCCGGGTGCGACGTCGTGCTGGTCGAGACCGTCGGCGTGGGCCAGTCGGAGCTGGAGGTCGCCTCGCTCGCCGACACCACGCTGGTGCTGCTCGCGCCGGGCATGGGCGACGGCATCCAGGCCGCCAAGGCCGGGATCCTCGAGGTCGCCGACGTCCTGGTGGTGAACAAGGCCGACCGGGACGGCGCCGACCAGACCGTGCGCGACCTGCGCTACACGCTCTCCCTCGGCGGCCGGCACGACTTCCCGGGCGCCTGGCGCCCGCCGATCCGCCGCACGGTGGCCGCCTCGGGCACCGGCATCGAGGAGCTCGTCGGGACGGTCGAGGAACACCGCGCGTGGCTGGGGTCCTCGGGGGAGGGGCACCGCCGCCGGGCGGTCCGCGCGGCACGCGAGATCGAGGCGATCGCGCTGGCCGCGCTCCGCGAGCGGATGGGCGACGTCCGCGGCTCGGCGGCGCTGGGTGCCCTCGCCGAACAGGTGGTGGCGGGGGAGAGCGACCCGTTCCGCGCCGCCGCCCTGCTCCTGGAACAGCTGTAGAGCGCTGCTCGCGCGGGTCCGACCCGCTGAGGGCACGATGACGGGGTGAACGGGAAGCCGGACGCCGTCGTCGTCGGGAGCGGGCCGAACGGGCTGGCGGCGGCCCTCCGGATGGCCGCGGCCGGGCTGCGGGTGCAGGTCGTCGAGGCGGCCGGACGCCCCGGCGGCGGGATGCGCACCGAGGAGCTCATGCGGCCGGGCTACCGGCACGACGTCTGCTCGATCGTGCAGCCGATGGCCGCCGCGGCGCCGTTCTTCCGCGAGTTCGACCTGGCCAGCCGCGGCGTCCGCCTCGTGCAGCCGGAGGTCAACTACGCGCACCCCCTCGACGGCGGGGGTGCCTCGGTCGCCCACCACTCACTGGAGGAGACCGCGGCCGGCCTCGGGCCGGACGGTCCGGCCTACCGGAGGCTGTTCGAGCCGCTCGTGGCACACGGGCAGGACGTCGTCGACTTCTTCCTGACCAGCCGGCTGCGCCGGCTCCCGACCCGCAGCGTGCCGCAGATCGTGCACTTCGGGCTCAACGGGCTGCCCAACGTGCGCTGGCTGGCGCACCGTCACTTCGAGACCGAGGGTGCCCGCGCGCTGCTCGGCGGGGCGGCCGCGCACGGGATGCTCGACCTGACCCGGCCGCTGACGTCCGCGCTCGGGATGCTGCTGACGATGCTGGGTCACCACGTCGGCTGGCCGCTGGTCGAGGGCGGGTCGCAGAACCTCGCTGACGCGATGGTGACCGCGCTGGAGCAGCAGGGCGGCGAGGTGGAGACCGACCACCTGGTCACCGACCTGCGCGAGTTCGACGGCGTCCCGGCCGTGCTGCTGGACACGACGCCGGAGGCCTTCGTGGCGATGGCCGGCGACCGGGTGCACGAGGGCTACCGCCGCTGGGTGGACCGGTACGAGCACGGAGCCGGCGTCTTCAAGGTCGACTGGATCCTGTCCGAGCCGGTGCCGTGGACCAATCCCGACGTGCGGCGGGCCGGGACCATCCACGTCGCCGGCACGCTCGAGGAGACGATCGAGGGCGAGCGGGCCCCCAACGAGCGGAGGTCCACCGACCGCCCGTACGTGCTCGCCGTCCAGCCGACCGTGCCCGACCCGACGCGCGCTCCCGCGGGCGGGCACGTCTTCTGGGCCTACGTGCACGTGCCGCACGGCTCCGACATCGACATGACCGCGGCCATCGAGGACCAGATCGAGCGCTTCGCACCGGGCTTCAAGGACACGGTCGTCGACCGGGTCACCAAGGACGCCGTCCAGATGGAGGCCTGGAACCCGACCTACCTCGGCGGGGACATCTCCAACGGCCAGGCGTCGCTGCGGCAGATGCTCGCCCGGCCGGTGCCGCGCTGGAACACCTACAAGACCCCGGTGCAGGGCGTCTACCTCGCCTCGTCGGCGACCCCGCCGGGGCCGGCCGTGCACGGTGCCTGCGGCGACAACGCGGCGCAGGTCGCGCTGCGCGAGGTGTTCGGCGTGCGGCAGGTGCCCCCGCTGCGCCCGGCCCCGCGGTAGCCGTCCGACCGCTCGCTCGAGTGCGCCGAGTGCGGTTCGGCGTGGTCGTGCCACGCCGGTGACCACGCGCACTCACCGGTCGGCGGTTCGGGGAGCCACACCCGTAGCCTCTGGGGCCATGGTCCGTCCGCTGGGGTTGCCGTTCGATCCCATCGTGCGCGCCGGGGAGTCCTGGGAACAGCGCTTCGGCCCGGCCGCGGCGATGCGGGCCGCGACGTCGGTCTTCCGGGTGCAGCAGATCCTGCTCGCCCGCTTCGACGAGGCGCTGCGGCCGCACGCGCTGACCTTCGCCCGCTACGAGGTGCTGGTGCTGCTCACCTTCAGCCGCACCGGCGAGCTGCCGCTGAAGGTGATCGGCAGCCGGCTCATGGTGCACCCGACCAGCGTCACCAACGCCATCGACCGGCTGGTCGCCGCCGGCTACGTCGACCGCCGCCCCAACCCCGCCGACGGGCGCGGCGTCCTCGCGGCGATCACCGACCGCGGCCGCGCCGTCGTCGAGGAGGCGACCGCCGCGCTCACCGCGCTGGACTTCGGGCTCGGCGACGTCCCCGACGACGAGCTGGACACGCTGTTCGCCATCCTCGAGCGGGTCCGGCGGGGTGCCGGCGACGTGGCGGACGACGCGACCGCGGCCGGCTGACCGGCCGCCCCGGCACCCCCCGACACCGTCTCCGCAGCGGTGGGATGATCGAGGTCATGCAGCCCACCCGTCCCGGACGCCCCGACCCGCGCGCGCAGGCCCAGCAGGCCCAGCTGGCCGCCTCCCTCGCCGGCGCGGTCGACCTCGCTGCCGTCAAGGCCCGCTCCGAGGCCGCGGCACGGGCGCAGGCGGCGCCGCCGCCCGGCGCCGCCGCCCCGGCCGGCGCATCGGGGGCCGCGGTCGTCGACGTCACCGAGGAGACGTTCCAGGCCGAGGTGCTCGACCGCTCCTTCCAGGTGCCGGTCGTGCTCGACCTGTGGGCCGAGTGGTGCGGGCCGTGCAAGCAGCTGTCCCCGGTGCTCGAGCGGCTGGCCGCGGAGGGCGGCGGCTCCTGGGTCCTCGCCAAGGTCGACGTGGACGCCAACCCCGCGCTCGCCCAGGGCCTGCGGGTCCAGGGCATCCCCGCGGTCAAGGCGGTCTGGCAGGGCCAGCTGGTCGCCGAGTTCACCGGCGCGATCCCGGAGGAGCAGGCGCGGCAGTTCGTCACCGAGCTGGTGCGCGCCACCACCGGCGGCGCGGTCCCGGGCGCCGGCGACGGCGCGCCCGCGGAGGCCGAGGACCCCCGTCTGGATGCCGCCGAGGCCGCGCTCGAGCGCGGTGACCTGACCGCGGCCGAGGCCGCCTACCAGGCGATCCTCGACGCCGAGCCCGACCACCCGGTCGCCGGTCTCGCGCTGCGCCAGGTGCAGCTGTTCCGCCGCGCCGACGAGGCCGGCCCGGACGCACTGGCCGCCGCCGACGCCGCGCCGGACGACGTCGCCGCGCAGGCCCGGGCCGCGGACTTCCTGCTCGGCACGGGGGACGTCGAGGGCGCCTTCGAGCGGCTGCTCGACGTCGTCCGCCGGACGACCGGGGACGATCGCGACCAGGCGCGCCGGCACCTCGTGGAGCTCTTCGGCGTCGTCGGTGACCAGGACCCGCGGGTCGCCGCGGCCCGCCGCCAGCTCACCCTCGCCCTGTATTGAGGACCCCGTCCTCCCCCTCGCAAGCTCAGGGCGGGACCCGGGACGGCGCCGCCGCGCGAGGGGCAGGAAGGTCCTCTTTCAGGCGCCGACGTCACAGGCGGCGGCGCCCCCGAAGAAGCCGTTGCGGAACAGGTCGACCAGCTGGAAGCCGGTCAGCGAGACCTCGGGCACGACCGACGGGTCGGTGCCGTACGTCAGCAGGAACTGCACCGCCTCGTCGATGTCGCCCGGGGAGATGGCGGCCGCCCGCAGTCTCTTGTCGAAAAAGGCCTTGGAGAACCAGCCGGTGAGGCAGATCGACGACCGGATCGCCTCCTCGTCGTCGGTGGACAGCCCCAGCTGGTCGCGGGCGGCGAGCGCGTAGGGCAGCGACGCGGCGGTGATGACGGCGTAGTCGCCGCCGCCGAGCTCCTCGTAGGCGGGGCCGACGAGGTCCTGGACGTCGTAGCCGACGAGGTCCTCGTCGGCGCAGAACACCAGGTCCAGGTCGTCGGCGGCGCAGCCCGGCGGGCTGCCCTCGAAGGGCTGGAGCTGCGGCGCGGTGAACGGCTCCCCGAAGACCTGGTCGAACGCGAGGCCCCAGAACTCCTCGAGAGCCCTGGCCGCGATCCGCTGCGCCTCGCCGAACGGCGCGTTCCCACCGGTCGCCGCCTCGCGGGGCGTGGAGAAGGCGCCCTGGGTGTAGGGGCGCTGGGCGGAGAAGTTGTCGCGGCAGGCGGTCGGACCGGCCTCGAAGCCCTCCTGGAACGCCGAGATGCGGTCGAAGTAGGAGCCGTGTGCCGCCTCGGTGTTGATGCTGGTCCCCACGGGGTCGCGCAGCAGCAGGTAGCCGCGCAGCACCTCGTCGAGCTCCGGGGCGCGGATCTGCGTGTGCTCGCTCTGCCCGTCGGCGACCCACGCCGTCCAGGCGCCGGCGAAGCAGTCGGCCTGGGTCTCCACCGAGATGGAGTAGTCGGGGTAGCCGACCCGGCCCTGCACCGCGTGGCCGAACTCGTGGGCCATCACCAGCGCGGGGATGAACCGGCCGTACTGCTCGGCGAGCTCCTGCAGGAAGGCGCGGTCGTAGCTGATCGAGTCGGAGTTCGGCACGTCCGGGGCCTGGCAGTAGAAGGCGTTGCCCTCGACGTCACGCGGGTCGGAGCCGCAGCCGATGCCCTGGGGGAACGCGCCCGGGTCCACGTCGTCGGGGTCGACGCTGAAGTAGCCGCCCTGGAGGGGGACGAAGTCCTGCCCGAAGACGTCGGGGAACTGCTGGGCCCAGTAGGCCTCGAGGTCGGCCAGGGCGTTGCGCGCCAGGGTGTCGATCGGGCCGGTGGTGGCGCCGATGACCTGCAGCTCGCCGGAGGGGATGTCGGAGGCCGGGGGCTGGGCCGCGCTGGGCCGGCCGACGACGGCGATCGAGCAGCCGGACACCAGCAGCAGCGCGGCCGCGGCGAGCAGGGCCACGGCCGCGCGGCGCAGGGAGGAGGCAGGCATGTCCCTCGGATCGTCCCATCGGAGCGGCCCCGTCGCCCCCGGAGCTGCAGGTCCGTGGGCGACGGCGCGGCCTCGTGACGTACTGGAACGGTCCTCCTGCAGGGCCCCACCGCGAGCTCGCGAGTGGTGGGGCAGGAGGGGTCCGTCAGTCGTGCACGAACCAGACGGTGCCCAGCGGCGGGACGGCGAGGGTGGCCGAGTACGGCTGGCCGTGCCACGGCTCCTCGACGGCCTCGACGCTGCCCATGTTGCCGACCCCGGAGCCGCCGTAGCCCTCGGCGTCGGTGTTGAGCACCTCGCGCCAGCTGCCCGGCCGGGGCAGGCCGATGCGGTAGCCGTGGTGCGGGGTGCCGGAGAAGTTCGCGACGCAGGCCAGCGCCGGGACCCCACCGCTGTCGCCGTCCGCACCGTCGCCGGCGGCCGTCGCCCGCCCGTAACGGAGGAAGGACAGCACGTTGCCCGAGGCGTCGTTCGCGTCGATCCACTGGAACCCGGACGGGTCGACGTCCAGGGACCACAGCGCGGCGGTCTCCTTGTAGCGGGCGTTGAGGTCGGTCACCAGCTGCAGGACGCCGCGGTGCGCGGGGTCGTCGAGGTGCCACCAGTCCAGGGACCGGCTCTCGGCCCACTCGGCGTCCTGGGCGAACTCCGAGCCCATGAACAGCAGCTGCTTGCCGGGGTGGGCCCACATGTAGGCGAGGTAGGCGCGCAGGTTGGCCAGCTGCTGCCACCGGTCGCCGGGCATCTTCCGCAGCAGCGAGCCCTTGCCGTAGACGACCTCGTCGTGGCTGATCGGCAGCACGTAGTTCTCGGAGTAGGCGTAGATCATCGAGAACGTCAGCTGGCCGTGGTGGTAGCTGCGGTGCACCGGCTCCTTGGACATGTAGGCCAGGGAGTCGTGCATCCAGCCCATGTTCCACTTGAAACCGAATCCCAGGCCGCCGAGGTGGGTGGGCCGGGTGACGCCGGGCCAGGCCGTCGACTCCTCGGCGATGGTCACCACGCCGGGGACCTCGCGGTACACGGTGGCGTTCACCTCCTGCAGGAACGCCATCGCCTCGAGGTTCTCCCGCCCGCCGTGCACGTTGGGCACCCACTCGTCACGCGAGTAGTCCAGGTAGAGCATCGAGGCGACCGCGTCGACCCGGATGCCGTCGACGTGGAACTCCTTGCACCAGTACAGCGCGTTGGCGACCAGGAAGTTGCGGACCTCGGAGCGGCCGAAGTCGAAGACGTAGGTGCCCCAGTCCAGCTGCTCGCCGCGGCGCGGGTCGCCGTGCTCGTACAGCGGGGTGCCGTCGAAGCGGGCCAGCGCCCACTCGTCCTTGGGGAAGTGCGCCGGCACCCAGTCGACGATGACGCCGATGCCCGCCTGGTGCGCCCGGTCGATGAGGTAGCGCAGGTCGTCGGGGCTGCCGAAGCGGGAGGTCGGCGCGTAGTACGAGGTGACCTGGTAGCCCCACGAGCCGCCGAACGGGTGCTCGGCCAGCGGCATGAACTCGATGTGGGTGAAGCCGTGCTCGACGACGTAGTCGACCAGCTCGTCGGCCAGCTCGCGGTAGGACAGGCCCTGCCGCCAGGAGCCCGCGTGCACCTCGTAGACGCTCATCGGCCGCTCGTGCCAGCCGCCGCGGGCCCGCTCGGCCAGCCACTCGTCGTCGTTCCACTCGTGCGTCGACTCGGTGACGATCGAGGCGTTGAGCGGCGGCACCTCGGTCTCGAAGGCCAGCGGGTCGGACTTGTGCCGCCAGACGCCGTCGCGGCCGAGCACGTGGTAGCGGTACTTCACACCCACGGCGACGCCGGGGATGAAGACCTCCCACACACCGGAGGAGCCCAGCGAGCGCATGGGGTAGGCGCGGGCCTCCCAGTAGTCGAAGTCGCCGGTCACCCGCACGCCCTGGGCGTTGGGCGCCCAGACGGCGAAGGAGACGCCCTCGACCGGACCGCGCGGGGTGTCGTAGCGCCGCACGTGCGAGCCGAGCACCTCCCACAGCCGCTCGTGCCGGCCCTCGCGGATGAGGTGCTGGTCGAGCTCGCCGACGGTGGGCAGCCAGCGGTACGGGTCGTCGACGACGAAGGTGTTGGTGCCGCCCTCGCCGTCCCCGTAGGTCACCTCGACCCGGTAGTCGCCGGGCTGCTTCGGCAGGTGCGCCTCGAAGATGCCCCCGGGGTGCAGCGAGCGGGCGTCGTAGCGGGAGCCGTCCTCGTCGACGACGGTCACCGAGACCGCGTCGGGGCGCAGGGTGCGCACCACCCACCCCTCGCGGGCGGGGTGCGCGCCGAGCACGCTGTGCGGGGCGTAGGACCACCCGTCGACGACGGCGCGCAGCTGCTCCTCGCCGACCTCGGCGGGCGCCTCCTGGTGGGCCAGGCCCTCCTCGGCGGGTTCCTGCCCCTCGGGGACCGTCGCCGCCGCCACCTCCGACCCGGTTCCGGCCGCGGCGCCCTCGGCGGGCGCGGTCCCGTCCGGGGTGCCCGTGGGTGCGGCCTCGCTGGGCGTGGTCCCGGTGGGCGTGGTCGCGGTGGACGTGCCGCCGTCCTCGTCCGGCGCCTGCGGGGTGTTCGGCTCGGCGGGGTCGGGGCTCGGGGGCTCGGGCTGGCCCGCCGGGGCGCCGGTCGGGCTGCCCGGCTCCGCGATCGGCGCCGGGGCCACCACGGGCGCGGCGGTGCCGCCCTGCTCGGCGACGACGTCTCCCTGGGCGGCAGCCCTCGTGCGCGGCGCCCGCTTGGTCGCCTTCTCCGCCGGCGCCGCAGCGCCGGTCGCCGTCTTCTTCGCGGTCGTCTTGCGGGCGGTCGTCTTCCTCGCCGCCGTGCCCTCGGCTGCGGTGGCCTTCTTCGCGGCTGGGGTCTTCTTCGCGGCTGGGGCCTTCTTCGCCGCGGCCCGCTTGCGCGCCGGGGCGGCGTTGACGACCGGCCCCTCCACGGCCGCCTCGGCCGCGGCGGTCTTCTCCTCGACGACGGCCTGCAGCTCCTCCCGCGTCGCGGGGGGCTGCCCGCCGGTCAGGGGTGAGTCGGTGGTGCGCTCGGTCTCGTCCGGGGGTGTCATCGCTCGCCGTCCTCTTCGGTGCCGATGTGTCGGTGGTCGTGCCGCGCGCGTCAGCCCGCGGCGGTGAGCCGGGACAGCGACTGCAGCGGGATCATCAGCCAGTGCGGGCGGTTGCGCGCCTCGTAGACGCACTCGTAGACGGCCTTGTCCGCCTCGAACGCCCGCAGCAACGGGCTGTTGCCGCAGGCGTCCATCCCGCTCGCGGCCGCGTAGCCCGCGCAGAAGGCGCTCCGGTTGCGCTCTGCCCACTCCTGCGCGCGGTAAGCGCGTTGTTGATCACCCGGCTGCTCCACGAGCATGTGCCGGGCGGCGTAGTCGAAGCTGCGCAGCATGCCGGCGACGTCGCGCATCGGGCTGTCGAGCTCCCGCCGCGAGGCCAGCGGGCGGGCCGGCTCGCCCTCGAAGTCCAGCACGATCCACCCGGTCGCGGTGCGCAGCACCTGGCCCAGGTGCAGGTCGCCGTGGACCCGCTGGCGGACGACGGGCTCGGGGCTCTCGGCCACCGCCGCGTAGACCGCCCGCAGCCCGTCGGCGTGCTCGGCCAGCTGGGGCACGACCTCGATGGCGGCGTCGAGCCGCTCGTTCATCTGCCGCGCGACCGTGCCGAACCAGGCCGGGTCGGCCTCCTCGGTCGGCAGCACCCGCGCCATGTCCGCGTGCACCGAGGCGGTCGCCGCGCCCAGCCGCTCGCTGTCGGCGGCGAAGTCCCCGCCCACCTCGTCGGCGTGCAGGTCACCCTCCGCGTAGAGGTCGCGCACGCTGGCGGTGGCCAGCCGCCACCCGTCACTGGCGTTGGGCACGAAGGTCTGCAGCATGAAGACCGTGGCCGGCGGGGTGTCGACGTCCCGGTCGTGGTCGATCTCGGCGTGGCCGAGCAGCGGCGCGATGTGCGGGTTGTCGGTCCGGCGCAGGGCGCTGTGGATCTCGACGTCCGGGTTCAGGCCGGGCTCGAGCCGGCGGAACAGCTTGAGGATGGCCTCCTGCCCGTAGACCAGCGAGGTGTTGCTCTGCTCGGTGGAGACGATGTCGCCGGGGATCCCGGCCGGGATCTCCGCGCCCTCGCCCGGGACGAACCGCATCGGGCCGACCGTCGCCCCCTCGGCGAGGTGGGTCAGCCAGCTGGAGGTCGCCTCGCGGTCGCGCATCGCGTCGTAGGCGTAGTTCTCGCCGTTCTCGTGCGGGACGGTGCCGATGAGGGCCGCGGTCAGCTCCTCCGCGGGGTGGTCGCGCCAGGACAGCGGCACCAGGTAGGTCTCGCTGACGCCGTCGGTGTAGGTGACCGTCACCCGGTGGATCGACAGCACGGGGTGGGACCGGTCGAGGAAGAAGCTCTCCTCCGCGACGTCGGCCCACTCCCGTCCCTTGCTGCCGAACCAGCGCTGGGACGGCATCCACTCCTGGAGCAGTCCGGTCAGGACGTTCATCGGGGTCCTCCCGTGTCGGCCGTGCCGCCCGGGGGCGGTTCCTCCCCGCTGCCGACGAGGCCCGCGGCCAGCAGGGTGTCGGCGACCGAGGTGTCGTCGGTCTCGGCGGGTTCCTCCACCGGCTCGGCGGGCTTGGCCAGCTCGAACCAGTAGAAGCCGTGGCCGGCCAGGGTGAGCATGTAGGGCAGGACGCCGATCTGCGGGAACTCCACCCGGCCGGTGAGCTCGACGGGCGTGTAGCCCTCGAAGCGGCGCAGGTCCAGCTCCACCGGCTGCGGGAACCGGGAGAGGTTGTTGACGCAGAGCACCACGTCGTCGCCGAACTCGCGGACGAAGGAGAGCACCGTCGGGTTGCGCGAGCCGATCTCGGCGAAGCTGCCCAGACCGAAGGTCGGGTGCTGGTTGCGGACCTGGATCATCTGCCGCAGCCAGTGCAGCATCGAGTTGGTGTTGCGCAGCTGCGACTCGACGTTGGTGACCTGGTAGCCGTAGACCGGGTCGGCGTTGAGCGGCAGGTACATCCGCTGCGGGTCGGCGGTGGAGAAGCCGCCGTTGCGGTCCGGCGTCCACTGCATCGGGGTGCGGACGCCGTCGCGGTCGCCGAGCCAGATGTTGTCGCCCATGGCGATCTCGTCGCCGTAGTAGAGGACCGGTGAGCCGGGCAGCGACAGCAGCAGCGCGTTGAACAGCTCGAGGGTGTCCATGTCGTTGTCCAGCAGCGGCGCCAGCCGGCGGCGGATGCCGATGTTGGCCTTCATGCGGGGGTCCTTGGCGTACTCCGCCCACATGTAGTCGCGCTCCTCGTCGGTGACCATCTCGAGGGTCAGCTCGTCGTGGTTGCGCAGGAAGATGCCCCACTGGCAGTTGTCCGGGATGTCCGGCGTCTGGGCCATGATCTCCGAGATGGGGAACCGCTGTTCCCGCCGGACGGCCATGAACAGGCGCGGCATCACCGGGAAGTGGAAGGCCATCTGGCACTCGTCGCCGTCCTCGCCGAAGTACTCGACGACGTCGGCCGGCCACTGGTTGGCCTCGCACAGCAGCACGCGGTCGGGGTAGTCGGCCTCGACCACCTTGCGGACCTGCTTGAGGAACTCGTGGGTCTTGGGCAGGTTCTCGCAGTTGGTCCCCTCCTCCTCGTAGAGGTAGGGGACGGCGTCGAGCCGGAAGCCGTCGATGCCCAGGTCCAGCCAGAAGCGCAGGGCGTCGACGATCGCCTCCTGCACCCGGGGGTTCTCGAAGTTGAGGTCGGGCTGGTGGGAGAAGAACCGGTGCCAGAAGTACTGCTTGCGCACCGGGTCGAAGGTCCAGTTCGAGCTCTCGGTGTCGACGAAGATGATCCGCGCGTCGGCGTAGCGGGTGTCGTCGTCGCTCCACACGTAGAAGTCGCCGTAGGGACCCTCGGGGTCGCTGCGGCTGGCCTGGAACCAGGGGTGCTGGTCCGAGGTGTGGTTCATGACGAAGTCGATGATCACGCGGATGCCGCGGGCGTGGGCCTCGGCCAGCAGGACCTTGAAGTCCTCGATGTCGCCGAACTCGGGCAGCACCGCGGTGTAGTCGCTGATGTCGTAGCCGCCGTCACGCAGCGGCGAGGCGAAGAACGGCGGCAGCCAGAGGCAGTCGATGCCGAGCCACTGCAGGTAGTCCAACTTGTCGATCATGCCGCGGAGGTCGCCGACGCCGTCGGCGTTGCTGTCGGCGAAGCCGCGGACGAGCACCTCGTAGAAGACGGCGCGCTTGTACCACTCGGGGTCGGTGCCGGGGGCCGGCAGCGCCGACGGCGTCACCTCGGGGCGGCCGGCGGGGGAGTCGGGGACGGGAACGGTCATCAGAGGTAGTGCCCCTCGGGTAGTGCTGCGGATGAGAGGTCGTGGCTCGCCTGCAGGGGCCCGCCGCGAGCCTGCGAGTGGGGGGCGGGCGGGTCCTTTCTCACGCCACCGGCGGCGGTACCCGGACCTGCCGGGGGTAGGTGATCGAGAAGACGTGCGCCGGCTCCCGGTAGGGGTCGAGCTCGACGTAGTTGAACTGGCCCCAGTCCCAGCTGTTGCCGGTCAGCTCGTCGGTCACGGTGAACCGCTCGTACCAGTCCAGGCCGAGCGCCGGCAGGTCGAGGGCCGTCGTCCCGATCTGGGTGTGGTGGCTGGAGAGGTTCACCACGACCAGGACGGCGTCCTGCGAGCCGGGGTCGGTCTTGGAGAAGCAGATGAGGTTCGGGTTGTCCACGTGGTGGAACCGCAGCGTGCGCAGCTGCTGCAGGGCCGGGTGGGCGCGGCGGACCTCGTTGAGCCGGCGCAGGTAGGGCACGAGGCTGCGCTCGGAGGACTCGGCGGCGGCCCAGTCACGCGGCCGCAGCTGGTACTTCTCGCTGTCGAGGTACTCCTCGCTGCCGGGGCGCACCGCGACGTGCTCGAAGAGCTCGTAGCCCGAGTAGACACCCCACGTCGGGCTCATCATCGCCGCCAGGGCGGCGCGGATCTTGAACATCGGCGGGCCACCGAGCTGCAGCGACGCGTGCAGGATGTCCGGGGTGTTCACGAAGAAGTTCGGCCGCATGTAGTGGCAGTTGGCGGCCAGCTCGCGGCCGTACTCCTCGAGCTCGCCGCGCTCGGTGCGCCACGTGAAGTACGTGTAGGACTGCGTGTACCCGATGCGGGCCAGCTGGTGCATCATCGCCGGCCGCGTGAACGCCTCGGCGAGGAACAGCACGTCGGGGTCGGTCTCCTTGACCGTCCAGATCAGCCAGTGCCAGAAGTTCAGCGGCTTGGTGTGCGGGTTGTCGACGCGGAAGATGCGCACCCCGGCGTCGATCCACACCCGGATGACCCGCAGGCACTCGGCGTAGATGCCCTCGGGGTCGTTGTCGAAGTTGATCGGGTAGATGTCCTGGTACTTCTTCGGCGGGTTCTCCGCGTAGGCGATGGTCCCGTCGGGCTTGGTGGTGAACCACTCCGGGTGCTCCTTGACCCAGGGGTGGTCGGGCGCGGCCTGCAGCGCGAAGTCCAGCGCCACCTCCATGCCCAGCTCGCGGGTGCGCTCGACGAAGCCGCGGAAGTCCTCCATCGTGCCCAGCTGCGGGTGGACGGCGTCGTGCCCGCCCTCGGCGCTGCCGATGGCCCACGGCGACCCCGGGTCGTCCGGCCCGACCTCGTGCGGGTTGCCGCCGGGGTACTGCGGGGAGTTGGGGCCCTTGCGGTTGACCGTGCCGATCGGGTGGATCGGCGGCAGGTAGACGACGTCGAAGCCCATGTCGGCGATCGACGGCAGCCGCTCGGCGGAGGTGGCGAAGGTGCCGTGGGTCGCCCGGCCGTCGACCACCGGGCCGGTGGAGCGGGGGAAGAACTCGTACCAGGAGCCGAACAGCGCCCGCGGGCGGTCCACCCACACCTCGTACTCCGGGCCGGGCGTGACCAGCTCGCGCACCGGGTGGTCGTGCAGGTAGCGCTGCAGCGCCTCGGCCAGCGCCGGGGCCACCCGGGCCGGCAGCTCGCGCGAGGTGTCGCGCAGGGCCGCGGCGGCCTCGGTCACCCGGTCCCGCCAGTCGTCGCCGGCCTCGGCGGCCACCCGGTCGAGCAGCCGGGCGCCCTCCTCCAGGTCGTTGGCGAGCTCCTCGGGGCCCTGGCCGGCCGCCATCTTCACCTCGACGGCGTGGTGCCAGGTCGCCAGCGGGTCGCTCCAGGCCTCCACCCGGTAGGTCCACCGGCCCTCGCGGTCGAGGACGACGGTGGTCAGCCAGCGGTCGGGCTGGTCGCCGAAGCGCTCCATCCGGTTGAACGGCTGACGCGAGCCGTCCGGGCCCGTCACGACGACGTCGGCCGCGACGGCGTCGTGGCCCTCGCGGAAGACGGTGGCGGTGATCGGCAGGTGCTCACCGACCACGGCGCGCGCGGAGAACGCGCCGCAGGACACGACGGGGGCGACATCGGTGATGCCGAGGCGGAGGTCAGCGCGGCCAGTCATCCCCGCCACGCTATCGAGGGCGCGTCGGGTGAGCACATCGGCCGCAGTGGCCTGCCGCTCGTGGTGCGGGACGGGTGGGACGGAGGGGTGACCGGGACGTCGGCTGGCCATGGCTCATCCTCGCGCGTCGGGCGGTGCACCGCTCCGAGGGCCGTGGTGGCCGTCGCTAGTCTCGGCCCGTGCGCGCACTCCGCCGGTTCACCGTCCGGGCATCGCTCCCCGAGGAGCTGCTGCCGCTGTCCCAGCTGGTCACCAACCTCCGGTGGTCCTGGCACGCCGAGACCCGTGACCTCTTCGAGGCACTGGATCCCGAGCTGTGGCGGACCTGCAACGGCGACCCGGTGAAGGTGCTGGGCGAGGTCTCGGCCGAGCGGCTGGCCACCCTGGCGCGGGACCGGCGGTTCGTGCGCCGGCTGCAGGACGTCGTCGACGACCTGCAGGAGTACCTGTCGGCGCCGCACTGGTACCAGTCGCTCGGGGACGGGGCGCCGGCGACGGTCGCCTACTTCTCCGCGGAGTTCGGCATCACCGAGGTGCTGCCGCAGTACTCCGGCGGTCTGGGCATCCTCGCCGGCGACCACCTCAAGGCCGCCTCCGACCTCGGCGTCCCGCTGATCGGCGTGGGGCTGCTGTACCGGGCCGGCTACTTCGAGCAGGGCCTGTCGGCCGACGGCTGGCAGCTGGAGCACTACCCGTCGCTGGACCCGCACGGCCTGCCGCTGAAGCTGCTGCGCCAGCCCGACGGCACCGCCGTCGTCATCAACGTCCCGCTGCCCGAGGGGCGCACCCTGTTCGCGCACGTGTGGCGGGCCCAGGTCGGCCGGGTGGCGCTCCTGCTGCTCGACAGCGACATCGAGGAGAACACGCCGGCCGAGCGCGGGGTCACCGACCGCCTCTACGGCGGCGACGAGGACCACCGGCTGCGCCAGGAGATGCTGCTCGGCATCGGCGGCGTGCGGGCGCTGCGCGCCTACTGCCAGCTCACCGGGACGCCGGCGCCGGAGGTCTACCACGCCAACGAGGGGCACGCGGGCTTCCTCGGCATCGAGCGGATCCGCGAGCTCACCGAGTCGCACGGGCTGTCGTTCGCCGAGGCGCTGCAGGCGGTCCGCGCCGGCACGGTGTTCACCACCCACACGCCGGTGCCGGCCGGCATCGACCGCTTCCCGCGGGCGCTGATCGAGCGCTACTTCGCCGGCTTCGGCGTCCCCCTGGACCAGCTGATCCCGCTGGGCGCCGAGCAGGACCCGGCGAAGTTCAACATGGCGCACATGGGCCTGCGGCTGGGCCAGCGCGCCAACGGCGTCAGCCGGCTGCACGGGCACGTCAGCCGGTCGATGTTCCGCGGCCTGTGGCCGGGCTTCGACGAGGGCGACGTGCCGATCAGCTCGATCACCAACGGCGTGCACGCGCCCACCTGGACCGCGCGCGAGCTGGTCGAGATGGGCACGCAGGTCACCAGCCAGGGCGACCCGGTCGAGGTCGAGGGCCCGGTGCACTTCGACGGCGTCGACCGCATCCCCTCCGGCGAGCTGTGGAGCACCCGCCGGATGCTGCGCGGCCGGCTGGTCGAGGAGGTGCGCCGCCGGCTGCGGGACACGGCGCTGTCCCGCGGCGCCGCGGAGCACGAGGTGGGGTGGACCGACAGCGCGTTCGACCCCGACGTCCTCACGATCGGCTTCGCCCGCCGGGTGCCCTCCTACAAGCGGCTGACCCTCATGCTGCGCGACCCCGAGCGGCTGCGGGCGCTCCTGCTCGACCCCGAGCGTCCGGTGCAGCTGGTCATCGCCGGCAAGAGCCACCCGGCCGACGACGGCGGCAAGCAGCTGATCCAGCAGATGGTGAAGTTCGCCGACGACCCCGCGATCCGGCACCGCATCGCCTTCCTGCCCGGCTACGACATCGGCATGGCCCGCTACCTCTACTGGGGCTGCGACGTCTGGCTCAACAACCCGCTGCGCCCGCTGGAGGCGTGCGGCACCTCGGGCATGAAGGCCGCGCTCAACGGCGGGCTGAACCTCTCCATCCGCGACGGCTGGTGGGACGAGTGGTTCGACGGCCAGAACGGCTGGGCCATCCCCACCGCCGACGGCATCGCCGACCCCGACCGCCGCGACGACATCGAGGCGCGGGCCATCTACGACCTGCTCGGCACCCAGGTGATCCCGCGCTTCTACGAGACCGACCGGGACGGCGTCCCCAGCCGATGGGTCGAGATGGTGCGGCACACGCTGCGCGAGACCGGCCCCAAGGTCCTGGCGACCCGGATGGTGCGCGACTACGTGCAGCAGCTCTACGTGCCGGCGGCCCGCTCCTCCCGGGCGATGGCCGACTCCGGCTACGGCGCGGCCCGCACCGAGGCCGGCTGGCGCGCCAGGCTGCTCGACCGCTGGAGCACCGTGCGGGTCGCGCACGTCGAGGCCACCGGCGCCGGCGACACCCCGGAGATCGGCTCGACGCTGGCGCTGCGGGCGGAGGTGGAGCTGCCGGGGCTCACGCCGTCCGACGTCCAGGTGCAGGCGGCCTACGGGCGGGTGGACGACGCCGACGGCCTGCACGAGGTGACCACGCTGCCCATGGCGCACGAGCACACCGAGGGGTCGCGGCACTGGTTCACCGCCACGGTCCCGCTGGAGCGCACCGGTGCCTTCGGGTACACGGTGCGCGTGCTGCCGCACTCCGAGCACCTGGCCGACCCGGCCGAACTGGGGGTCGTCGCGAGCGCCTGAACGACCTCCTCGCAGGGTCCCGCTGCGAGCCTGCGAGCAGCGGGGGACAGGAGGCCCTCGGTCACGGCCGGCACACCCGCCACGCCGGTCCCAGGGGTCCCGCCGGCCCGCCGGGTGATCGGCGTGGCGGGGAGGACCGGTCACCCAGGCGGGTGAGTCGCCTCTAGGCTGGAAGCCATGCCCGACCGCTGTGAAGTCCTGCCAGGCGACTCCGTCGTCGCCCGACGCGGAGGCGGCCTGCTGTGGGTGGACGCCCCCGGCTCGCCGGCCCTGGTCGCCGCGCTGCACGCCTGCCTGGGGGTGTCCGGTCCCGGCGCGGAGCGCGTCCTCGGGGCGATCGCCGGGCAGGTCTCCGCGCTCGGTGGCAGCTCGGCCTCCTTCGCGCTGGTCCTCGTCGACACCGCGGGCGGCTCGGGCACCGGCGTCGCGCTGTGGTCCGGCAAGGGCCAGCCGGCCGTGGACGGCGTCCCGGTGTCGGGCTCGTCGGTCGACGGCTGCACCCTCGCCAGCGGCTTCCAGCTCGGCCAGACCCTCTACGTCGGCCCGGGCCAGCCGGTGCCCTCCATGCCGCCGGGCGTCGCCTACGACCTGGTCGAGGGCACGGTCCCCGGCTCGGGCGCGATGCTGCAGCTCGCCGCGGTGGCGCACCCGTCGTCGGCCGCCGCCCCGCAGACCGCGGCGTCGTCGTTCACCGCGAGCTCGGACGCCGGCTTCGGCAGCGCGGGCTCCTCGGGCTACGGCGCGACGGCCACCCCCTCGCAGCCGCGGGAGGACGAGGGGGAGGCGACCGCGTTCTGGAAGCCCGACACCGCACCTCCCCCGGTGCTGCGCTTCGACGACGGCCTGGTCGTGACGGTCGACGAGGACCTGGTGCTCGGCCGGCGTCCGGACAACCATGAGCTGGTCACGGCGGGCTCGGCGCGGCCGGTACCGATCGCCGACACCCAGAACGTGCTCTCCTCGGCGCACGCCGCGATCCAGCGCAACGGCCGCGAGGTGTCGCTGGTCGACCTGGGCTCGCTCAACGGCACCCACGTCGCCGGTCCCGAGGCCACCGAGTGGACCCAGCTCGAGCCGGGCGTCGCCCACCCGCTCTCCGACGGCGACCGGTTGCTGCTGGGCTGGACGGTCATCACCTTCGAGCAGCAGCCCGACTGAGGAAGGACCACCCCCACGCCTCGCACTCCCGGCGCGGGACCCTGGAGGGTGGCCATGCCCGTGAGAGCCCCGGTCCGTGCGGACCGGGGCTCTCGGCGTTCTGGTAGTGCACTCCCGCGCCGTTCCACCCGACCCCGCGCCGGTGCACCGGCGCGGGAGCGGCAGGAACCGCGCGGGAGTCGGCGGCTCCCGTTGCCGGCGTTCCTCGTGCTCTGCCGGCGCTGCAGCGTGCTCTGTCGGCTCTGCTGCACCCGCGAGCGGCGCTGCAGCACCCGCGAGGCGCGGGCAGCCCCACAACGGGGCCGGCGACGACCGGATGGCACCCGGCCGC
Organism: Geodermatophilus sp. SYSU D00779; assembly: GCF_054050595.1. Taxonomy (NCBI): domain Bacteria; kingdom Bacillati; phylum Actinomycetota; class Actinomycetes; order Geodermatophilales; family Geodermatophilaceae; genus Geodermatophilus; species Geodermatophilus sp. SYSU D00779. The sequence goes on along the minus strand of NZ_JBJGZQ010000002.1, from coordinate 159,209 downwards.
GGTGTCACGGCCTCCGGAGGACGCGCAACAGCCAGACGCAGCGGGGCGGTACCTCGATCGGGCCGGGCGCGACCACGGTCGGACGCGGCGGCGCGCCGGTGGACCACTCGGTCGAGACGACGAACTCGTAGCCGTCGGCCCAGGGCGCGCCGGGCAGGTGCACGGTGACCGGCTCCGCGCCGGCGTGCAGCTGCACCAGGTAGGAGTCGTCCTGCACCGGCCGGCCGCGCTGGTCGCGGTGCCGGATCCCGCGGCCGTCGAGGTACATCCCGATCGTCTGCAGGTCGTTGTCGAACCAGTCGCCGGTGTCCAGCTGCGCGCCGCCGGGGGCGAACCAGGCCAGGTCGCGGGTGCCGCCGGTGTCGGCGACCTCGTGGCCCTCGAAGAAGGCCTCCTGCCGCAGCACCGGCGACTCCCGGCGCAGCCGCAGCAGGCGGCCGACGAAGGCCCTCAGGTCCTCGTCGACGTCCGACCAGTCCAGCCAGGAGATCTCGTTGTCCTGGCAGTAGGCGTTGTTGTTGCCCAGCTGGGTGCGGCCCAGCTCGTCGCCGGCGGTGAGCATCGGGACGCCGGTCGACAGCAGCAGCGTGGCCAGGTGGTTGCGCACCTGCCGGCTCCGCAGCGCGCAGACCTCGGCGTCGTCGGTCGGGCCCTCCACCCCGCAGTTCCAGTTGCGGTTGTGGCTCTCGCCGTCCCGGTTGTCCTCGCCGTTGTCCTCGTTGAGCTTGTGCTCGTAGGTGACCAGGTCGGCGAGGGTGAAGCCGTCGTGGGCGGTCACGAAGTTCACGCTGGCGAAGGGACGGCGGCCGTCGGAGCGGTAGAGGTCCGACGAGCCGGTCAGCCGGTAGGCCAGGTCGCGCACCCCGACGCGGGCGCCGGACCACACGTCGCGGACGGTGTCGCGGTACCGGCCGTTCCACTCGGTCCACAGCGGCGGGAAGTTGCCCACCTGGTAGCCGCCCGGGCCGACGTCCCACGGCTCGGCGATCAGCTTCACCTGGCTGACCACCGGGTCCTGGTGGACGACGTCGAAGAACGCCGAGAGCCGGTCGACGTCGTGCAGCGAGCGGGCCAGCGCCGCGGCGAGGTCGAAGCGGAAGCCGTCCACGTGCATCTCGGTGACCCAGTAGCGCAGCGAGTCCATGAGCAGCGCCAGCACCTGGGGACGGCGGACGTCGAGGGTGTTCCCGCAGCCGGTGTAGTCCTGGTAGCGGGAGGGCTCGCCCTCGCGCAGCCGGTAGTAGCCGCCGTTGTCGATGCCCTTGAACGACAGCGTCGGGCCGGTGTGGTCGCCCTCGGCGGTGTGGTTGTAGACGACGTCGAGGACCACCTCGATGCCCGCGGCGTGCAGCGTCTTGACCATCGCCTTGAACTCGGTGACCTGCTGCCCGGCCGTGCCCGAGGAGCTGTACGCCGCGTGCGGGGCGAAGTAGCCCAGCGTGTTGTAGCCCCAGTAGTTGGTCAGCCCGCGGCGCAGCAGGTGCGGCTCGCTGACGAACTGGTGGACCGGCAGCAGCTCGACGGCGGTCACGCCGAGGGACTGCAGGTGCTCGACGAACGCGGGGTGGGCCAGCCCGGCGTAGGTGCCGCGCAGCGCCGGGGGGACGTCGGGGTGGCGGGTCGTCGCGCCCTTGACGTGCACCTCGTAGATGACCGTGTCCGACCAGGGGGTGGCGGGGGAGCGGTCGCCGTCCCACGGGAAGGCGTCGCGGACGACGACCCCGCGCGGCACGTACGGCGCGGAGTCGCGCGGGTCGGGGCCCTCGCCGCCCTCGTACCGGAAGCCGAACAGGGCCGGGTGCAGGGTCTGGTCGCCGTCGATGGCGCGGGCGTAGGGGTCCAGCAGCAGCTTGGCCGGGTTGTACCGCTGTCCGGCGCTGGGGTCCCAGCCGCCGTGCACGCGGTAGCCGTAGCGCTGGCCGGGGCCGACGCCGGGCAGCCGGCCGTGCCACACCTGGTGGGTGTTCTCCTGCAGCCGGTGCCGGTGCTCGGTGCCGTCCTCGTCGAACAGGCACAGGTCGACCGCGTGCGCGCCGGCCGACCACAGCGCGAAGTTGGTGCCGGTGCCGTCCCAGTGGGCGCCCAGGGGGGCGGGTCGGCCGGGCCACACCTCGTACTCGTCCGGGCTGTTGCGCACGTCGGCGATCCTGTCAGCCCCGACCGGCTCCGGGCCGCAGCGGCGCGGGACCGGGGGCGGGTTGGTTGGATGGGGTCGTGTCGAGCGATCCGGTCGTCGAGATGCAGGGTGTGGACGTCGTGCGCGGGGAGACGCACCTGCTGCGCGGCATCGACTGGACGGTCGAGGCCGACCAGCGCTGGGTGGTCCTCGGCCCCAACGGCGCGGGCAAGACGACGCTGCTGCAGCTGGCCGCGGCGCAGATGCACCCCACCCGCGGCGCGGTCACGCTGCTCGGGGAGACCCTCGGGGCGGTCGACGTCTTCGAGCTGCGGCCGCGGATCGGGCTGACCAGCGCCGCGCTGGCCCAGCGGATCGAGCCCGGCGAGCGCACCGGCGACGTCGTCCTCTCCGCCGGGTACGCGGTGGTCGGCCGCTGGCGGGAGCGCTACGACGTCCACGACCTCACCCGCGCGGCGATGCTCATGCAGCAGTGGGGCGTGACCCCGATGGCGCACCGCCCGTTCGGCACGCTCAGCGAGGGCGAGCGCAAGCGGGTGCAGATCGCCCGTGCGCTCATGCCCGACCCGGAGCTGCTGCTGCTCGACGAACCGGGCGCGGGGCTGGACCTCGGCGGCCGCGAGGACCTGGTCAGCCGGCTGACCGACCTCGCCCGCCACGCGTACGCCCCGGCGCAGGTGCTGGTGACCCACCACGTCGAGGAGATCCCGCCGGGCTACACCCACGCGCTGCTGCTCCGCGGCGGAGAGGTCGTCACGGCCGGGCCGCTGGAGCAGGTGGTCACCCAGGAGGCGCTGTCGGAGACCTTCGGGCTGGCGCTGCAGGTGCAGCGCTCCGACGGGCGCTGGACCGCCCGCCGGGTGGCGTAGGAAGAGGCCCCCCTGCCCCCCACCACAGGAGGACCCCGTCCTCCCCACCCCTCGCAGGCTCGGGGCGGGACCCGGGACGGGACCGCGCCGGTCGGCCCGCGTCGACGCCCGTCCCTGCCGGCGGTCGTGGCGGGGGTGGCCCTGGCGCTCGGGGTCGTCGTCCAGCTGCTGCCCCTGGTGCTGTTCCCCACGGTGCTCAGCCAGGACGGCCCGGCGCACGTCGCCGGAGCCTGGGTGCTGCTGCACTCCGGGGACGACGGCGCGACCGGCGCGGTGCTGGCCGAGCACTACCGCACCGACCTGACACCGGTGCCCAACATGCTGGCCACGCTGCTGCTGGCCGGGCTGGTGCCCCTGGCCGGGCCGGACGGCGGGGAGAAGCTGCTGGTCGCCGGGCTGGTGCTCGGGCTGGTCGGCGCGCTGGCCGGCGCGGTGCGCGCCCTCGACCGGCGGACCTGGTGGCTGGCCGCGGCGGCGCTGCCCCTCGCCGGGAGCCACCTGGTGGCCTACGGCTTCTACAACTTCGTGCTCGGGGTGATCGGGGCCCTGCTGGTCCTCGCACTGGTGCTGCGCCGCCGGGACGGGTGGCGGATCCCCGCGGGAGCGGGCCTGGCCGGGCTGCTGGTGCTGACCTGGAGCGCCCACCTGCTGCCGTGGGTGTTCGCGGCCGGCAGCGCGCTGACGCTGGCGGGGGTGCGCGCCACCGGGGCGGTCCGCGGTGGGCAGCCGGTCCCCGCCGCCGTCGGCCGGCACGCCGTCCCGGTGCTGCTGGCCGTCCTGCCGTCGGCCGCGCTGACCGCCGGCTACCTGGCGACGGGGGAGGGGCCGCCGGCCGAGGGAGACCTCGCGGCGTCGTCGCGGCGGCTCGGGGAGCTCGCCACCGGCCTGCGGCCGTTCGTCACCGGCTGGGGCGCGGAGCGGCTGCCGGCGCTGCTCACCGTCGTCGTGCTCGCCGTCCTCGCCGCCGCGGCGCTGCGGCGGGCGCGGCCGGGCGACCCCGGGCTGGGGCCGGAGCGGGTCGCCCTCGGGCTGCTGGTCGTCGGCGTCACGGCGGTCTACTGGCTGACTCCGGACCGCCTGAGCACCGACTTCGGCTTCCTCGCCGCCCGGCTCGCCTGGTTCCCCCCGCTGCTCCTGGTGCTGTGGGCGGCCACCCGCCCCCCGGGCCCGCGCGCCGGCGCCGCCGCGGCCGTGCTCCTGGTCGCCGCCGCCTCGGCCGCCGCGGCCACCCGGCTGCCCGCGGAGTCCGCCGCGGCCGACGAGGTGGCCGAGCTGCTGGCGCTGGCCGAGCACATCCCGCCGGGCTCGACGATCGCCGTCCTGCAGTACGACCGGTCGGTCGTCTCGCCCGGCACCGGCTTCCCGGACCCGCTGCGCCACGAGTCCAGCCGGCTGGCCGTCCGCGCGGGCGGCGTCGACGTCGGCCACTACGAGGCGGTGCACGACTACTTCCAGGTGCGCTTCGACGGGCCGCCGTACCTGCGGCAGCGGCTGGACGCCGACCCGCAGATGCGCGGCCTCGAGCGCATCCCGCCGGTGGTCGACCTGCCCGCGGTGCGCGGTGACCTCGACGCGGTCGTCGTGCTGGGCCTGGACCGGGCGGACCCCGACGTGCGGCGGGCCGCGGGCACCCGCGCCGTCACCGCAGAGCTGTCGGCCCACTACGCTCAGGTGGCGACCTCGCCGTCCGGCCTGGGGGTGCTGTGGCGCGCCGACCCGGCGTCCGGTCAGACTGCGGGGGGCGGCAGCGCGGCCGCCCCGACGGGCTGACCCCGGGTTCCGCTCCAGGAGCACCGGGGTGTCGCCGTCTCGTCGTGCCGGGAGGACCGGCGCGGCGGATCAGGACCCGGGGGACACCGGGAGAGCTTCGGAGGACGCGTGCGCAGGCCACTGCCGGGGACCGGCTCCACCGCCGACGTCGGAGCGGGACCCGCCGGGTCCGCCGCCTCCGGGGCCCCCGGGTGGCTGCCCCGCCGTTTCCCGCGTGCTGCCTAGGCTCGGCGGCACGCAGGCCGCCCCCACCTCCCCGGCACCGGTCCGCCCGGCCCGCCGGTCCGCCCTGTGGACCCGCCTCGGCGAGCGCTCCGGTCAGCCGTGGTCGGTCGCCGTCCTGTGGGTCCTCCTCGGTGGTCTCGTCACCGCCGGGGTGGTCACCCGTTTCGTCGCGCCGCCGGAGCTCTGGCTCGACGAGGCGCAGAGCGTCGCGATCGCCCACCTGCCGCTGCCGGACCTGTTCGCCGCGCTGGAGCAGGACGGGTCGCCGCCGCTGTACTACCTGCTCCTGCACGTCTGGACGGCGCTGTTCGGCACCAGCGCGACCGCGGTGCGCGCCCTGTCGGCGGTCATCAGCGTCCTCACGCTGCCGCTCGCCTGGTACGTCGCCCGCCGCCTGGCCGGCCGCCGCGCGGCGGCCGCGCTGGTCGTGCTGCTGGCGACCTCGCCCTTCCTCATCCGCTACGCCAGCGAGACGCGGATGTACGCGCTGCTGGTGCTGCTGACCGTGGTCGGCATCGGCGCGGGCACCGCGGTGGTGCGCCGCCCCGGCGCCGGGCCGGTGCTCGGGTTCGGCGCGGTCACCGGCGCCCTGCTGCTGACGCACGTGTGGGCCTTCCACGTCGTCGCGGTCACCGGGGTGCTCGCGCTCGCGGCGCTGCCGTTCCGCCGCGGCCCGGCGCTGCGCCTGCTCGCCGGGCTGGCCCTCGGCGGGCTGCTGTTCAGCCCCTGGCTGCTGTCGTTCCTCGTGCAGCTGGCCCACACCGGGACCCCGTGGGCGGCCTCGCCCGGCTTCGCCGTGCTTCCCCTGGCGTTGGAGGCCTGGCAGGGCGGGGGCCAGGTGCGTGCCCACGTCCTCGGGACGGCGCTGCTGCTGCTGGCCACCGTCGGCCTGCTCGCCGCGGCCGCCGCCCGGCGCCCCGGCGAGCGCACGGTGGTCCTGTCCCTGCGGCCGCGCCGCTCGCGCCTGGTGCTGCTGGCCCTGTCGCTGGGCACGCTGCTGGTGGCCGGCGAGGTCAGCCGGCTCACGGGCACCGCGGTCCACGACCGCTACACCAGCGTGGCGGTGCTCGCCTTCCTGACGCTGGCCGCGCTGGGCGTGGCGGCCCTGCCCGGCCCCGCCGTCCGCGCCGCTGCGCTGGTGGCGGTCGCCGGTCTGGGGCTGGTCACCGCGCTGCCCCAGGTGGCGGAGCCCCGCACGCAGGCCGGGGAGGTCGCCCGGGCGCTGGACGACGCGGCCCCCGGCGACCTCGTCGTCTTCTGCCCCGACCAGCTCGGGCCCGCGGTGGCCCGGCTGGTGCCGCCGGAGGCCGGGCTGGACCTGGTCGTCTACCCGGACCTGCGCCCGGCCGACCGGGTCGACTGGACCGACTACGAGGCCCGCATGACGAGCACACCCTCGGCCGCCGTCGCCGGCGACGTGCTGCAGCGCGCCGGCGACGGGTCGGGCATCTGGGTGGTCACCGGGCCGGGGTACCGCGTGCCCTCGACCCAGCGCTGCGGGTTCCTGGTCGCCGCGCTCGAGGCCGCCCGCGGGGACGCAGAGCTCGTCGTGGCGCCGGACCGCCGGATCTTCGAGGACAGCCGGCTGCAGTACCTGCCGCCGGCCGCCTGAGGGAGGGCCCCTCCGCCCTCCCGCCACCCGCGAGCTCGCGGCGGGGCCCTGCAGAGGGGCCGCTGCCAGAACCGGCCGACCGCCACGGGGACCGGTGCCGGCCGCTGGTTAGGGTGCGGACGACGACGTCGTCCACCGCCAGGAGGTCCCCGTGGCAGATCCGGAGTTCGTGACGCTGCAGGTCGAGGACGGGGTGGGGACCATCCGCCTCGACCGGCCGAAGATGAACGCGATCGACGAGCAGCTGCACCTGGAGGTGCGCGCCGCGGCCCTGGAGGCCGGCGAGCGCGAGGACGTGCGCGCCGTCGTGCTCTACGGCGGGGAGCGGGTCTTCGCCGCCGGCGCGGACATCAAGGCCATGTCCCAGCTCGACGGCCGCAGCATGGTGGCCTGGGGCCGGGAGCTCACGGACTCCTTCACGGCGGTCCAGGAGATCCCCAAGCCGGTCATCGCCGCCATCACCGGCTACGCGCTCGGCGGCGGCTACGAGCTGGCCCTGTGCGCCGACTTCCGGGTCATGGGGGCCGGCGCAAAGGTCGGCCAGCCGGAGATCCTGCTCGGCGTCATCCCCGGTGCCGGTGGCACCCAGCGGCTGGCCCGCCTGGTCGGCCCGGCCAAGGCCAAGGACCTGGTCTTCACCGGCCGCCACGTCGGTGCGGAGGAGGCGCTGGAGGTCGGGCTGGCCGACGCCGTCGTCCCGGACGCCGAGGTGTACGACACCGCCCTCGCCATGGCCCGCAAGTTCGCCGCCGGGCCGCCGCTGGCGCTGGCCGCCGCCAAGAAGGCGATCGACGAGGGCCTGGACCGGCCGCTGCGCGAGGGCCTGACCCTGGAGAGCCGGCTGTTCGCCGAGCTGTTCGACACCGAGGACCAGAAGACCGGTATGCGCTCGTTCCTGGAGAGCGGGCCGGGCAAGGCCACCTTCTCCGGGCGCTGAACCCGGCCGGGTGCGCAGGTGACCCAGGTCACCCCGACCCCCGACGGGACGGCCGTTACCCGACGGTAACCTCCACTATCGGAGCAGGCGGGCGCTGGCCCGCGCCCCTATGCGTGGAGGTGGGTTGACGATGGACATCGTCGTTCTGGTCAAGCAGGTCCCCGACTCCGGGAGCGAGCGCAACCTGGACCCGGCGGACAACACCGTCGCCCGGGGCAGCGCGGACAACGTCGTCAACGAGATCGACGAGTACGCCATCGAGGAGGCCCTCCAGCTCAAGGAGGCCCACGGTGGTGAGGTCACCGTGCTGACCGTCGGCCCCGACTCGGCGGCCGACGCGATCCGCAAGGCCCTGTCGATGGGCGCGGACAAGGCCGTGCACGTGGTGGACGACGCCATCCACGGCGCCTGCGCCCCGCAGACGTCGGCGATCCTGGCCGCGGCGCTCCAGCAGATCCCGTTCGACATCGTGCTGTGCGGTGCGGAGTCCACCGACGGGCAGCTGTCGGTGATGCCGGCGCTGCTGGCCGAGCGGCTGGGCATCCCGCAGCTGTCCGGCGCGCGCAAGCTGACCGTCGAGGGGGGCGTGGCACGGGTCGAACGGCAGACCGACGGCGGCTACTGGGCGCTGGAGGCGCCGCTGCCGGCGATCGTGTCCACCTGGGACACCATCAACGAGCCGCGCTACCCCTCCTTCAAGGGGATCATGGCCGCCAAGAAGAAGCCGGTGGAGAAGAAGTCGCTGGCCGACCTCGGCATCGACCCCTCCACCGTCGGTCTGGCCACCGCCACCAGCCAGGTGCTCGACTTCGCCGGCCGCCCGCCGAAGGGCGCCGGGGTCAAGGTCAACGACGAGGGCGACGGCGCCGCCAAGCTGGTGGACTTCCTGGCCACCCAGAAGATCGTCTGACCCGGATCGAAGCGCAGGAGGAGACACAGTCATGGCAGAGGTCCTGGTCCTCGTCGAGCTCAACCCGGCCGGTGAGGGTGTCCGCAAGACCACGCTGGAGGCGCTGACCGCCGCCCGCGCGCTCGGCGAGCCCTCCGCGGTCGTCGTCGGCGGTCCCGGCGCGGCGGCCGCCGCCAAGGCGCAGCTGGCCGAGTACGGCGCGCAGCGGGTCTACGTCGCCGAGTCCGAGGAGGTCGACCAGTACCTGGTCGCCCCCAAGGCCGAGGTGCTCGCGCAGCTGGTGGCCGAGAAGCAGCCTGCCGCGGTGGTCATCCCGTCCTCCCCGGAGGGCAAGGAGATCGCCGGCCGGCTGGCCATCAAGACCGGCAGCGGCTTCCTCACCGACGTCACCGAGATCGCCCCCGACGGCACCGCGACCCAGGTCGCCTTCGCCGGGGCGACGATCGTGCACTCCAAGGTCACCGTCGGCACCCCGATCTACACGGTGCGCGGCAACTCGGTCACCCCCGAGCCGGCCCCCGGCGCGGCCGAGGAGGAGCAGGTGTCGGTGCAGCTGTCCGACGCCGCCAAGGCCACCCGCGTCGTCGACCGGGTCGTGGAGCAGAAGTCCTCCCGCCCGGAGCTGACCGAGGCCTCGATCGTCGTCTCCGGCGGTCGCGGCGTCGCCTCGGCGGAGAACTTCTCCATCATCGAGGCGCTCGCGGACTCCCTCGGTGCGGCGGTCGGCGCCTCCCGCGCCGCGGTCGACTCCGGCTACTACCCGCACACCTTCCAGGTGGGGCAGACCGGCAAGACCGTCAGCCCGCAGCTCTACATCGCGGTCGGCATCTCCGGCGCCATCCAGCACCGGGCCGGCATGCAGACCTCGAGGACGATCGTGGCGGTCAACAAGGACCCCGAGGCCCCGATCTTCGAGCTGGCCGACTTCGGCGTCGTGGGCGACCTGAACACCGTCGTCCCGCAGGCCACCGAGGCCATCAACGCCCGCAAGTGAAGGACCCCGTCCTCCCCACCCTTCGCACGCTCAGGGTGGGACCCGGGACGGGGCCGTTCCAGTACGTCGCCACGTCGAGCGCCGGTCCCGTCGGGGGCCGGCGCTCGACGTCTGTCCGGCGGGAAGTGTCCGGACCCCGACCGGGTTGGCGGAGAGGTGGACGCGAGCACGGTGCCGGGGATCCTCGACCGGGCGCACCGGCGGACGACGGCGGGCCTGCTCATGCTCGTCACCTTCATCGCGTTCGAGGCCATGGCCGTCGGGACGGCGATGCCCACCGCGGTCGCCGAGCTCGACGGGCTGGCCTGGTACGGCTGGCCGTTCAGCGCCTTCCTCGTGGCCTCGGTCGTGGGCATGGTCGTCGGCGGGGACGCCGGTGACCGCCGCGGTCCCCGCGTCGCACTGCCCTGGGGCGTCGCGGCCTTCGCCGCGGGGCTGCTGGTCGCCGGGCTGGCCGGGAGCATGGCGCTCTTCGTCGCCGGCCGGGCCCTGCAGGGGCTCGGCGCCGGCGTCATGGTGGTCCTGCTGTACGTCATCGCGGGGCAGGCCTACGACTCCTCCCTGCGGCCCCGCCTGTTCGGCGCCATCTCCGCGGCGTGGGTGCTCCCGGCCCTGGTGGGACCGGTCCTGGCCGGGCTGGTCACCACGCACGCCAGCTGGCGGCTGGTCTTCCTCGGCCTGCTGCCGCTGATCGTCCTCGGCGCCCTGCTGGTGCTCTCGGCCGGCCGGTCGCTGACCGCGCCGGACTCCCCGCCACCCCCGGCGAGGGGACGCCGGTGGTGCGCGGTGCTCGCCGGTCTCGGCATCGCGGCGCTGCAGTACGCCGGCCAGCGCCTGGACCTGCTGGCGGTGCCCGTCGCCGTCGTCGGCGCGGGCGCCCTGCTCGCCGGCCTGCGCCCCCTGCTGCCGCGCGGGACCGCCCGCGTCGCCCCGGGGCTGCCGGCGGTGGTCGCCTCCCGTGGACTCCTGGCCGGCGCCTTCTTCGGCATGGACGCGCTGATCCCGCTGCTGCTGACCACCGTGCACGGCTACAGCCCCACCGCCGCGGGTCTCCCGCTGACCGCCGGCGCGGTCGGCTGGGCGCTGGCCTCGCAGCTGCAGGGCCGCTTCCCGCAGGTGCCGCGGGAGCGGCTGCTGCGGCTCGGTTTCGGACTGCTCGCCGTGGGCCTGGCCGCGACCGTGCTGGCCGCGGTCCCCGCGCTGGGCGGCTGGCCGGCCTACCTCACCTGGGCGCTCGCCGGCCTGGGCATGGGCTTCGGGATGCCCAGCGTCGGCGTCCTGCTGCTCGAGCAGTCACCGGAGCACCGCAGGGGTGCGGACTCGGCCGCGCTGCAGATCGCCGACGTCACCCTGTCGGCGCTGTCCATCGGGCTGGCCGGCGTCCTCGTCGCGGCGGCCACGGAGGGGCTGCTCGGTCTGCCCGCGGCCGTGGCGGCGTCCATCGCCGTCTGCACCTCCCTCGCGCTGCTGGGCGCGCGGCTGGCCGGGCGGGCGGCTGCTCCGCCGCGGGAGGCGGTCCGCGACGCCGGGACTACCCTGGCGGCGTCATGAGCAGCTCCGAGGCGGTGTACCTGGACCACGCGGCGACCACGCCGATGCTGCCCGCGGTGCTGGCCGCGATGACCGAGCAGCTGGGCCGCGTGGGCAACGCCTCCTCGCTGCACGCCAGCGGCCGCGCCGCGCGCCGGGTCGCCGAGCAGTCGCGCGAGCGGCTGGCCGAGGCGCTGGGCGCTCGCCCGTCGGAGGTGCTGTTCACCGGCGGCGGCACCGAGAGCGACAACCTCGCCGTCAAGGGCCTGTTCTGGGCCCGCCGCGACGCCGACTCCCGCCGCCGGCGCATCGTGGTCAGCCCCGCGGAGCACCACGCGGTGCTCGACAGCGTCGAGTGGCTGGCCAAGCACGACGGCGCCGACGTCACCTGGCTGCCCGTCGAGCCGACCGGCCGGATCACCCCCGAGGCGCTGCACGCGGCGCTGGGCACCGGTGAGGACGTCGCCCTGGCCAGCGTCATGTGGGCCAACAACGAGATCGGCACGGTCAGCGACCTGGCCGCGCTCGCCGAGGTCGCGCACGACGTGGGCGTCCCGCTGCACAGCGACGCCGTCCAGGCGGTCGGGCAGGTGCCGGTCGACTTCGCCGCCAGCGGCGTCGACGCGCTCACCATGACCGGCCACAAGCTCGGCGGGCCGATGGGCGCCGGCGTCCTGCTGCTGCGCCGTGAGGCCGAGTGCACCCCGCTGCTGCACGGTGGTGGGCAGGAGCGGGACGTGCGCTCCGGCACCCTCGACGTCGCCGCGATCGTCGGGCTGCAGGTGGCCACCACCCTCGCCGTCGCCGAGCGGGAGGAGCGGGCCGCGCGGCTGTCCGTGCTCCGCGACCGGCTGGTGGGCGGCGTGATGGCACAGGTGCCCGACGCCCAGCTCAACGGCGCCCCGCTGGACGACGTCGTCGCCGGCGGGCCGGGGCGGCTGCCCGGCAACGCGCACCTGTCCTTCCCCGGCGCCGAGGGCGACGCGCTGCTCATGCTGCTCGACGCCCGCGGCGTGGAGTGCTCCACGGGGTCGGCCTGCAGCGCCGGCGTCGCGCGCCCCAGCCACGTGCTGCTGGCCACGGGGGCCGACCCCGACCGCGCACGCAGCTCGCTGCGCTTCAGCCTCGGGCACACCTCGACCGATGCCGACGTCGACGCCGTCCTCGACGTGATCGGCCCGGTCGTGGAGCGCGCCCGCCGGGCGGGGATGGGCAGGCGATGAGGCGACAGGGAGTGAGCACCGCAGCGAGGTCACGGAGCCGACAGGGAGTGAGCACCGCAGCGAGCTCTGCGAGCGAGGAGCGGAGCGACCGCGGAGCCGATCAGGAGTCGTCATGAGGGTCCTGGCCGCGATGAGCGGCGGCGTGGACTCCGCGGTCGCCGCGGCGCTGGCCGTCGACGCCGGGCACGACGTCACCGGCGTCCACCTGGCGCTCTCGCCGGACCGCCAGACGCTGCGCAGCGGCGCCCGCGGCTGCTGCAGCGTCGAGGACGCGCACGACGCCCGCCGGGTCGCCGACGAGCTGGGCATCCCGTTCTACGTCTGGGACCTCGCCGAGCGCTTCACCGAGGACGTCGTCGAGGACTTCGTCGCCGAGTACGCCGCCGGCCGCACGCCCAACCCGTGCCTGCGCTGCAACGAGAAGATCAAGTTCTCCGCGGTGCTGGACCGGGCCCGGGCGCTCGGCTTCGACGCGGTCGTCACCGGCCACCACGCGCGGCTGGCCGGCGGGGAGCTGCGGCGGTCGGTCGACGCGGCCAAGGACCAGTCCTACGTGCTCGCCGTCCTCACGGCCGACCAGCTGGCCGGCGCGGTCTTCCCGCTGGGCTCGATGACCAAGCAGCGGGTGCGCGAGATCGCCGCCGAGCGCGGGTTCGCGGTGGCCACCAAGGCCGACTCGCACGACATCTGCTTCATCCCCGACGGCGACACCCGCGGCTTCCTCGCCCGGCGGCTCGGCGCGCAGCCCGGGCCGGTCGTGGACGCCGCCACCGGCGCGACGGTGGGGGAGCACGCGGGGGCCTACGGCTTCACCGTCGGCCAGCGGCGCGGGCTCGGCGTCGCCGTCGGCGACTCCCGGCCCCGCTACGTGCTCGGCATCGAGCCGGTGACCCGCACCGTGACCATCGGCACCGCCGACCTCGCCGGGGTCGAGGAGGTCCGCACCGCGCCGCCGACCTGGACGGGCACCGCGCCCGCGCTGCCGTTCCCCGCGGAGGTCCAGCTGCGGGCGCACGGCACCCCCGTGCCGTGCCGGGTGACCGCGGGGGACGACGGCGGCCTGCGGCTGCTGCTGGGGTCGCCGCAGCGCGGCGTGGCGCCCGGGCAGTCGGCGGTGCTCTACGCCCCCGACGCCGAGCGCGGCGACCTGGTGCTGGGCCAGGGCACGGTCCTCGCCACCGCCTAGCCGTACGGCCCCGGGCGGCGACGCGCGGACTACCGTCGCCGCCGTGACCCCACCGATCGACCCCGTCCCACCGGTCGACCCGTCCGCCGAGGAGGAGCCGGCGCCCGCGCGCCCGTCGTGGGGTCCGGCCACCGGGGTCGGCTCGCTGCCCGGCACCGACCCGGTCGAGGCGCTGCGGGTGGTCACCGGCGAGCTGCCCGAGTTCGCGCACCTGCCGGAGCTGCCCGGCCGCGGCGCCGGCGCGGACCTCGTCGGGCGCAGCGCCGCGCTGCTCGTGGACCTCGCGGTCGAGCTGACGCCCGCGGGCTGGCGGCTGGTGCCGCGGCCGGGGATGGACCAGCGCCGGGCCGGGGAGCTGCTGGCCCGCGACCTCGACGCGCTGTACGACGTCGCCGAGGGCTACACCGGGCCGTTCAAGGTGCAGGCCACCGGCCCGTGGACGCTGGCCGCCGGCCTGGAGCGCACCCGCGGTGACCGCGCCGTCGTCGACCCGGGTGCGCGCCGGGACCTCGCCCAGTCGCTCACGGAGGGTCTCGCCGCGCACGTCGCCGCCGTGTCCGCGCGGGTACCGGGTGCGCAGGTCGTCGTGCAGCTGGACGAGCCGTCGCTGCCCGCCGTCCTCGCCGGCGCGCTGCCCACCGCGAGCGGGTGGGGGAGGCTGCCCGCCGTCGATGCGCCGGTGGTGGAGCAGGAGCTCGCCGCCGTCGTCGACGCGCTGCCCGGCCCCGTGGTGGTGCACTGCTGCGCCGACCGCGCGCCGCTGGGGCTCCTCCACGCCGCGGGGGCGGACGCCGTCTCCTTCGACCTCGGGCTCGTGCAGGACCTCGACGCGCTCGGCACCGCCGTCGAGGCCGGCACCCACCTGTTCCCGGGCGTCGTCCCGGGCACCGACGCCCCGCTGCCCGCACCGAGGGCGACCGCGTCGCGGCTGCAGGCGTGGTGGCGCGAGCTCGGCTTCCCCGCCGACGAGCTGCACGAGGCCGTCACCCTCACCCCGTCGTGCGGCCTGGCCGGCGCGACACCCGGCTACGCGCGCAGGGCGATGACCCACGTCCGCGAGGCCGCGCGGTACCTGCTGCCGGAGTGATGCACACAGCTGGGTGACGGTCGGTTCGCCGTCGGACCCGCCGGTTACCGTTCCGCCGTGACCACCGACGCCGAGCTGGACCAGCCGCTGGCCGACGCCCCACGGGTGGAGGCCGCCGCCGAGCGGGAGGACGTCACCGAGGTCCCCGACGAGGCGCGGACCCGGCACCGCGACCTGTCCGAGGAGCTCGACCGCTACGCGTTCGCCTACTACGTGCAGGACGCGCCGCTGGTCAGCGACGGCCAGTACGACGAGCTCATGGGCGAGCTCAAGGCGATCGAGGCCGCCCACCCGGCGCTGGTCACGCCGGACTCGCCGAGCCAGAAGGTCAACGGCGGCTTCACCGCCACGTTCGCCCCGGTGCGGCACCTGGAGCGGATGCAGAGCCTGGACAACGCGTTCTCCGGCGACGAGCTGTCGGCCTGGGCCGCCCGCGTCGAGCGGGAGGTCGGCTCCGCGGCGGTCTACCTGTGCGAGCTGAAGGTCGACGGCGTCGCGGTGGACCTGGTCTACGAGCGCGGCCGGCTGGTGCGCGCGGCCACCCGGGGGGACGGCGTCACGGGGGAGGACGTCACCGCCAACGTGCGCACGATGGACGACGTCCCGCAGCAGCTCACCGGCGACCCGGACGACGGCACCGTCCCGCCGCTGCTCGAGGTGCGCGGCGAGATCTACTTCCCGGTGGCCGCCTTCGCCGACGTCAACGCGGGCATGGTCGAGCAGGGCAAGGCGCCGTTCGCCAACCCGCGCAACGCGGCCGCGGGCTCGCTGCGCCAGAAGGACCCGCGGATCACCGCCTCCCGGCCGCTGCGCCTGGTGGTGCACGGCCTCGGTGCCCGCGAGGGGTTCTCGCCCGAGCGGCAGTCGGAGGCCTACGCCCGGCTGCGCGAGCTGGGGCTGCCGGTGAGCGACCGGTTCGAGGTGCTCGACGGCCTCGAGGGCGTGTGGGCCTACATCGAGCGCTACCGCGAGCAGCGGCACTCGGTGGAGCACGAGATCGACGGCGTGGTGGTCAAGGTCGACCAGGTGGCGCTGCAGCGGCGGCTGGGCTCGACCTCGCGCGCGCCCCGGTGGGCGATCGCCTTCAAGTACCCGCCGGAGGAGGCCACCACCAAGCTGCTCGACATCCGGGTCAACGTGGGGCGCACCGGGCGGGTGACGCCGTTCGCGTACATGGAGCCGGTGAAGGTCGCCGGGTCGACGGTGCAGCTGGCCACGCTGCACAACGCCAGCGAGGTCAAGCGCAAGGGCGTGCTGATCGGCGACACCGTCGTCATCCGCAAGGCCGGCGACGTGATCCCCGAGGTGCTCGGTCCCGTCGTCGCCGCGCGCACCGGCGACGAGCGCGAGTTCGTGATGCCGACGCACTGCCCCGAGTGCGGCACGGAGCTGCGGCCGGAGAAGGAGGGCGACGCCGACATCCGCTGCCCGAACGCCCGGTCCTGCCCCGCGCAGCTGCGGGAGCGCGTCTTCCACGTGGCCGGCCGGGGTGCGTTCGACATCGAGAACCTGGGCTACGAGGCGGCGATCGCGCTGCTGCAGGGCGGCCTGCTGCAGGACGAGGGTGACCTGTTCTTCCTCGACGAGGCGGCGCTGTGCCGCACCGCGTTCTTCACCAGGAAGGACGGCGACCTCTCGGCCAACGGGCGCAAGCTGCTGGCCAACCTGCAGACCCGCAAGGACGTGCCGCTGTGGCGGGTGCTGGTCGCGCTCTCCATCCGGCACGTCGGCCCGACGGCGGCGCAGGCGCTGGCCCGCGACTTCCGCTCGCTGGACCGCATCGCCGAGGCCTCCGAGGAGGAGCTCGCCGCCGCTGACGGCGTGGGGCCCACGATCGCCCGCTCGGTCAAGGACTGGTTCACCGTCGACTGGCACCGCGAGGTGGTCGAGAAGTGGCGGGCCGCCGGGGTCCGGATGGCCGACGACGGGGAGGGCGACGGACCGGGGCCGCTCACCGGGGTCACCGTCGTCGTCACCGGCTCGCTGCGCGACCACAGCCGCGACCAGGCCATCGCCGCGATCCAGGAGCGCGGCGGCAAGGTCACCGGGTCGGTCAGCAAGAAGACCGGGTTCGTCGTCGTCGGGGCCGACCCGGGCAGCAAGTACGACAAGGCGGTGCAGGTCAAGGCGCCGATCCTGGACGACGACGGCTTCCGGGTGCTGCTCGACGAGGGGCCGGACGCGGCCCGCGCCGTCGCCACCATCGGGAACGGCGCTGGGTAGGGGGAGACGGGTGGTCGACGCGGAGCTGATCGCGCTCGAGGAGGAGGGCTGGCGGGCGCTGTCCGACGGTCCGGGGGCAGCGACCGCCTTCTACGAGCGGGTCCTCGACGAGGAGGTGGTCATGCTGCTGCCCGGCGGACTGCGGCTCGACGACCGCGCCACCGTCATCGCCTCTCTGGCCGGCCCCCCCCCGTGGGCGGCCTACGACCTCGAGAGCCCCCGGGTCCTGCCGCTCGGCGAGGACGCCGCGGTGGTGACGTACGGCGTGGTGGCCCGGCGCGGCGGCGCCGCGCCCTACTCGGCGCTCATGAGCAGCGTCTACGTGCGCCGGGGCGGCCGGTGGCGGCTCGCCCTGCACCAGCAGACACCCCGCTGAGGAGGACCCCGGCTCCCTGACGGGGCCGGTGGGGCCTCAGGCCGGGGGCAGGTGGGCGACGCTCGCGGCGATGCCGGCGAGGTGCACCAGCCGGAGCAGCTCCGAGCGGCGGAACGCCGGTCCTCCGGAGCGGCCGATGACCACCGCCGTCCGCGGGCTGCCGAACGGGGTGGCCATCATCTCGATGGCCATCTCCCGCCAGCGCTCCGGCAGCCAGGCGTCCTCGCTGGGCAGCAGCCGCGCGCTGGACAGCGGCAGCCAGGGCACGGTCATCCCGTCGAAGGAGGGCGCGGCGTCGGAGGCGGCCAGCACCTCGCACGGGCCGTCGCCGTCCCCGCAGAGGACGACGGCCCAGCCGCTGTGGAACACCCGCGGCAGCTCGGCGGCCAGCAACTTGGCGGCGGTGCCCTCGGCCGCCCGGGACAGCGCCTCCAGCAGCTCCAGCTCGCGGTGGGTGTCGAGCGGCCCGGCGAAGGGGCGCAGCGACTCGACCTGCACTCCCGGCACGGACTGCGCGGTGGTGATCAGGCTGTCGGGCAGCCGGTCGCGGGGCAGGTCCACGACGACATCGTCGACCGCGACGCCACCGCCGCGTTCGAGCACGTCGACGGAGACGATGTCGATGCCCGCCTCACCCAGCGCCGTGGCCACGGCGCCGAGGATGCCGGGGCGGTCGGGCACGACCAGCCGCAGGAGATAGGACACGGTTCCTCCGTGCTCGAGGGTCGGGCCGATCTCCGTCGATCGCGGGCGGCGTCAGCTTCCCCCATCGACCACCCGCGGGTCGAGCGACCTCCCCGGAGCCGCCTCCGGCCGACCGGCGCGGACGGCCCGGCACGTACAGTGGCGGGGTTCCGAACGTGGTGACGAGCGCCCGTCGAGCGCCGACCGAGGAGAGTTCCGCCCCAGCATGAGCACCCCCTCCCCGCAGGAGACGGCCGAGCCGCAGGCACCCGCCGCGCTCGGCCGCGAGGTCACCGCCGGACTCGGGCGCGACGACGTCGCGCACCTGGCCCGACTGGCCCGGCTCGCCCTCACCGACGAGGAGCTCGACCACTTCGCCGGGCAGCTGTCCGCGGTGCTCGACGCGGTCGCCGAGGTCGGCAAGGCCGACGTCGAGGACGTCCCCCCGATGACCCACGCGGTGCCGCTGACCAACGTCACCCGCGAGGACGTCGTCACCCCGAGCCTGCCGCGGGACGTCGTCCTCGCGGAGGCCCCGGCGGCCGAGGACGACCGCTTCCGCGTGCCGCAGATCCTGGGGGAGGAGGAGTGAGCACCCCGATGGACACCGACCTGACGACCCTGGACGCCGCCGAGCTCGGCCGCCGGCTGGCCGCCGGCGAGACCAGCTCGGTGGAGCTCACGCAGGCCTACCTCGACCGGATCGCCGCGCAGGACGACGTCCTCGGCGCCTACCTGCACGTCGACGCCGAGGCCGCGCTGGCCCGCGCCGCCGAGGTCGACGTCGCCCGCGCCGAGGGTGAGCAGCTCGGCCCGCTGTCCGGCCTGCCGGTGGCGCTCAAGGACGTCTTCGTCACCCAGGGCGTGCCCACGACCAGTGGCTCGAAGATCCTCGAGGGCTGGCGCCCGCCGTACGACGCGACCGTGGCCGCCCGGCTCAAGGCGGCCGGCACGGTGCTGCTCGGCAAGACCAACATGGACGAGTTCGCGATGGGCTCCTCCACCGAGAACTCCGCCTACCGCCCGACCCGCAACCCGTGGGACCCCGACCGGATCCCCGGCGGCTCGTCGGGCGGGTCCTCGGCGGCGGTCGCCGGCGGGCTGGCCCCGTGGGCGCTGGGCACCGACACCGGCGGCTCGATCCGCCAGCCGGCCGCGATGACCGGGCTGGTCGGGCACAAGCCCACCTACGGCGCGGTCTCCCGCTACGGCCTGATCGCGTTCTCCTCCAGCCTCGACCAGGCCGGCCCGATGGCGCGCACCGTGCTCGACGCCGCCGTCCTGCACGAGGCGATCGGCGGGCACGACCGGTGCGACTCCACCAGCATCGACGCCCCCGCGCCGGTGCTGGTGAAGGCCGTGCAGGAGGGCGCGCGCGGCGAGCTGGCCGGCCTGCGCGTGGGCGTCGTCCGCGAGCTCGGCGGCGACGGGCACACCGAGGGCTACGACGCCGGCGTCCTGGACCGCGTGCGGGAGACCGTCGAGCTGCTGGCGGGCATGGGCGCCGAGGTGCGCGAGGTGTCCTGCCCGGCGTTCGACCTGGCGCTGCCGGCCTACTACCTGATCGCGCCCAGCGAGGCGTCGTCCAACCTCGCCCGCTTCGAGGGCATGCGCTTCGGCCTGCGGGTGGGGGACGACGGCAGCCGCTCCCTCGAGGAGGTCATGTCGCTGACCCGCGAGCAGGGCTTCGGCCCCGAGGTCAAGCGGCGGATCGTGCTCGGCACCTACGCCCTGTCGGCCGGCTACTACGACGCCTACTACGGGCAGGCGCAGAAGGTCCGCACGCTGATCACCCGGGACTTCACCGCCGCGTTCGACGACGTCGACGTGCTCGTGAGCCCGACCAGCCCGACGGTCGCCTGGCCGATCGGCGCGCGCGTCGACGACCCGCTGGCGATGTACGCCGCCGACCTGTGCACCCTGCCGGCCAGCCTCGCCGGGCTGCCGGCGATCTCGGTGCCGTGCGGGCTGTCCGAGGGGCTGCCGGTCGGCTTCCAGGTCATGGCCCCCGCCCTGGCCGACGACCGCTGCTACCGGGTCGCCGCCGCGGTCGAGGCGGCGCTGGACGCCGCCCGCGGCTCCCGGTTCCTCGACCAGCTCACCAGCCGGGCGGAGGCGCCCGCGTGAACGGGGCGCTCAAGGCCGCGTGGGGCCTCACCGCGTTCGTCGTCCTCGTGGGCCTGGTCGGCTGGATCCTCACCGGCGAGGCCTTCTTCGCCGTCTTCCTCGTCCTGGGCGTGCTCACCGCCGTCGGCGCCGTGCTGACCGGCCGCTCCGTCCGCAAGGAGAACGACCCCTCATGACCACCGCGCAGGCCCCGTCCTCCCACGCCGCAGACCGCCTCGTGGACTACGACGAGCTCCTCACCCGCTACGAGCCGGTCATCGGCCTGGAGACCCACGTCGAGCTGGGCACCGCGTCGAAGATGTTCTGCGGCTGCGCCACGACCTTCGGCGCCGAGCCCAACACCCAGACCTGCCCGGTCTGCCTGGGCCTGCCCGGCTCGCTGCCGGTGGCCAACGCCGCCGCCATCGAGGCGACCATCCGCATCGGGCTGGCGCTGGGCTGCCGGATCGCGTCGTGGTGCCGCTTCGCCCGGAAGAACTACTTCTACCCGGACATCCCCAAGGGCTTCCAGACCAGCCAGTACGACGAGCCGCTGTGCACCGCAGGGCACCTCGACGTCGAGGTGGACGGCGAGACGTACCGCGTGGAGATCGAGCGGGTGCACCTCGAGGAGGACACCGGCAAGAACCTGCACGTCGGTGGCGCCACCGGCCGCATCCACGGCGCCTCGCACTCGCTGGTCGACTTCAACCGGGCCGGCATCCCGCTGGTCGAGATCGTCACCCGGCCCGTCCCGGGCGCCGGCGCGAAGGCCCCCGAGGTCGCCCGCGCCTACGTCACCGAGCTGCGCGAGATCATCCAGACCCTGGGCGCCTCCGACGTCCGGATGGAGCAGGGCAGCCTGCGCTGCGACGTGAACACCTCGCTGGCACCGGTCGGCGCCCTCGAGTGGGGCACCCGCACCGAGACCAAGAACGTCAACTCGCTGCGCAGCGTCGAGCGGGCGGTCCGGTACGAGATGCGCCGCCAGGCCGCCGTCCTGGACGCCGGGGGCCGCGTGCTGCAGGAGACCCGGCACTTCCACGAGGACACCGGCAGCACCTCGCCGGGCCGGAGCAAGGAGGAGGCGACCGACTACCGGTACTTCCCCGAGCCCGACCTGGTGCCGGTCGCGCCGGACGCCGAGTGGGTCGAGAAGCTGGCCGCCGAGCTGCCCGAGCTGCCCGCCGCCCGTCGCGCGCGGCTGCAGGAGGAGTGGGGCCTGTCGGCCACCGAGATGGCCTGGCTGGTCAACGCCGGTGCCCTCGGCCTGGTCGACGCCACCGTCGCCGCCGGCGCGACGCCGGCCGACGCCCGCAAGTGGTGGCTGGGCGAGCTGGCCCGCCGGGCCAACGACGCCGGGGTGGAGCTCGGCGAGCTCGCCGTCACCCCGCGTCAGGTCGCCGAGCTCACGCGCCTCGTGGCCGAGGGCACGATCAACGACCAGCTGGCCCGCCAGGCGCTCGACGGCGTGCTGGCCGGCGAGGGCGACCCGGCGCAGGTCGTCGAGGCTCGCGGCCTGGCGGTGATGGGGGAGTCCGACGAGCTGGTCGCCGCCGTGGAGGCCGCGATCGCCGGGGCGCCCGACGTCGTCGCCAAGGTCCGGGGCGGCAAGGTGCAGGCTCTCGGTGCGCTGGTCGGCGCCGTCATGAAGGCCACCCGCGGCAAGGCCGACGCCGCGACCGTGAAGCGCATGCTCGAGGAGCGCGTGGTCGGGAGCTGACTCCCGCGATCATGGCGCCGTGACCACCCCGTCCACCACGAGGGTGGTCACGGCGCCATGGTCGTCGAGGAGCTCCTACAGCGGCGAGTCGGAGGCCCCGCCCGGCGGGAAGACGCGCAGCACGCGGTCGTCGTCCTCGGCCGGGGTGCCGACGCCGTCCTTGTTGGACGTCGTGACCCACAGCGCGCCCTCGCCGTCGAGGACGACGGTGCGCAGCCGGCCGTACCGGTCGGTGAGGAACGCGCCGGGCTCCTCGGTGACCGCGCCGCTGCTGTCGAGCTGCACCGTGTGGATGCGCCGGCCGTCCAGCGCCCCGAGGAAGACGGTGCGCCCGGCGACCGCGCACCCGGCCAGGCCGCCCTCCGCGGGGTCGAACTCCACGACGGGGTCGGTGCTGTCCGGGCCCGCCGTGGGCCAGCCGGCGTCGCTGCCCTCGGGGACGGCGTCGAGCTCGTCGGGCCCCTGGGCGGAGTCGTCGGTGGCGTAGAGCGCCTCCTCGCCGCCCAGGCACAGCGCGGTCACGTCGGAGTGGCCGGTGCTGTACACGGGGCCGGCGCCCACCGGGCGGCCGAAGACGTCGACGTGCAACACCTTGCCGGCCAGCGAGGCGGGGTCCTGGGCCAGGCCCGCGTCGCCGGTGTCGCCGGTGCCGACGAACAGCGTGCCGTCGGGGGCGAAGACCAGCCCGCCGCCGTTGTGCGTCCCGCCGCGCGGGATGCCGGTGAGCACGGGGTTGGGGGTGCCGCCCATCGGGAAGCGGACCACCCGGTTGTCGGTGGCCGTCGAGACGTAGGCGTAGAAGAGCCCGTCCTCGGTGAAGGTCGGCGAGATGGCCAGGCCGAGCAGGCCGCCGTCCCCGGCGGTGTCGATGCCCCCGACGGTCATGAGCTCGCGGGCGGGGGAGCGGTCGGGGAAGACCTGCAGCAGCCGCCCGGTCTCGCGCTCCCCGACGACCGCGCTGCCGTCGGGCAGCACCACCAGCCCGGTGGGCACGGTCAGGCCGGAGGCCACCACGTTCGGGTCGCCGGCCTCCTCCTCCGACTCGGGGTCGGCGGGATCACCCGGGGCGGGCGCCTGCGAGGACTCCGTGGGCGGGCCGACCTGCGGCGGCGGGCCCTCCGGCTGCGGCCGGAAGGGGCCGGCGGGCTCGTAGCCGTCGCTGCCGCACCCGGCCAGGACGACGGCCAGCAGGGCGGCGACCAGCCCCCGTCCCCGTCGCGCGCGCTGCCGGCTCACCCCTGGAACAGTACGTGCGCGCGCTGGGAGCGATTCGCCCGCAGCGGCTGGGGAGATGCGCTGTAGCACCCGGTGCTACAGTACGTCCGTGGCCGAGATCGCCCAGCGCGAGCTGAGGAACGACAACGCCGAGGTCATCCGGAGGGTGGAGGCCGGCGAGACCTTCGTCGTGACCCGCAACGGGGTGCCCGTCGCCGAACTGCGCCCGCTCCCGGCTGGGCGGCAGCGCGTCGTGCACCGGGACCGGCTGGCCGAGGTCGCGCGCCGGCTCGATCCCCTGGATGCGGCGCGGTACCGCGCCGACCTCGACGACGTGGCCGACCCGTGGGCCGACCTCTGAGTCCTGCGTCGGGAGCGGCGGAACCCCCGTGGTTGCTCGACACCTCCGTCGTCCTCGACCTCCCCGACCCCGCCGTGGTCGCGGCTCTCCCCGAGACGACGGCGATCAGCGTCGTGACCCTGGCCGAGCTCGCCGCCGGTCCGCTGGTCACCGACGACGACGCCGAGCGCGCCCGCCGTCAGCGGCACGTGCAGGAGATCGAAGCCCTCTACGACCCGATCCCGGTCGACGCAGCAGCCGCGCGCGCCTTCGGTGAGATCGTCTCGGCGGTCCGCCGGTCCGGGCGACAGCCGCGGCGGCGGCAGTTCGATCTGCTCATCGCCGCAGTGGCTCGCGCGAACCGTCTCGCAGTCGCGACGCGCAACCCGGGCGACTTCGCCGGCCTGGACGGTCTCGTCGACGTCCACCCGGTCTGACGGCCGGTCGGGCCCGGTGCCCGTCAGGCGGGTCCGGGCGCGGGGATGCGGCCACCGGAGACGGCGGCCAGCCACGGCAGGTCGCGGGCGCGCAGCACCGGCAGCCGCAGCTCGGTGCCGCGGACGGTCACCAGCCACAGGTCGCCGCGCTCACCGACGCGGATGCCGGCCACGTCGCCCCACGGCACCGCGCGCGAGCCGGCCAGCGAGCGCACCGTGACGCCGCCGTCGCCGACGTCCACCCCGGTCCGCAGGACGTACGCCGCGGCCAGGAGGGGGACCAGCAGGAAGACCAGCGTCCACCCGGCGGCGAACGCCAGGGGCAGGACGCAGACCACGAGGAGGACGACCGGCAGCAGCGCCACCCGGTTCATCCGCAGACGCGCTGTCGCCACGTCTGCACATCCTCCCAGACCGGCTCAGGCCGACAGCCGCGCCAGCCGGTCGGCGGCGTCCCCGCCCTCGGCGGCGGTGTAGACGACCAGCTGCAGGCCCGGTGCGTCGGCGGGCGTGAGCTGGTGGTGCTCGAGCAGCAGCGTCCCGACCCGGGGGTGCTCGAAGCGCCGCTCCGAGGAGCTGAACCGGTCCACGTCGTGGCTGGCCCAGCCGGTGCGGAAGTGCGGGCTGGCCGCCTCCAGCCGGGCCACCAGGTCGACCACCTCCGGGTCGGCCAGCCGGGGGCCCACCTCGGCGCGGAACTGGGTGAGGAAGCGGCGGCTGTCGCCCGCCCAGTCGGCCAGCAGGGAACGGACGGCGGGGTCGGTGAACACCAGCCACAGCAGGTTCCGCTCGGCCGCGGGCACGGCGGCCACCCCGGGGTAGAGCCGCTCGTAGGCGCGGTTCCAGCCGACGATGGTCCAGTCGGCGGTGATCGCGTACGCGGGGGAGGGGCCCAGCGCGTCGAGCAGCCGCTGCACGTGGGCCGGCATGCCCTCGGCCGCGCCCGCCGGGGCGGTGCCGCCGTGTCCGGTCAGCCGCAGCACGTACTCGTGCTCGGCCGGTGACATCCGCAGGGTACGGGCCAGCGCGTCGACCACCTGCCGGGACGGCCGGATGTCGCGGCCCTGCTCGAGCCACGTGTACCAGGTGTGGCTCACGCCGGAGAGCAGCGCGACCTCCTCCCGGCGCAACCCCGGCGTGCGCCGCGGACCGCCGGCGGGCACCCCGGCGACCCGGGGGTCGACCTGGCGACGGCGGGAGCGGAGGAACTCGGCCAGCTCGCGCCGGGCGGTGGCGGACACGACGTTCCCTCCGGGTCGGTGGTGGTGTCGATACCAGTGTCGACGCTCTCTCGGCGGATCGGGCGGATCGGCATAGAGTCGCCGGACGTGACCATCGGCGAGGACCTCATCCCGGGACACGAGTCCCACAGTGCGACGCACAGCCCCCTCAAGCCGCGCAGCTACGAGGTGACCGACGGCATCGCCAAGGCCCCGGCGCGGGCGATGCTGCGTGCGGTCGGCATGGGTGACGACGACTGGGAGAAGCCGCAGATCGGCGTCGCCTCGTCCTGGAACGAGATCACCCCGTGCAACCTCTCGCTGGACCGGCTGGCCAAGCGGGCCAAGGAGGGCGTGCACGCCGCCGGCGGCTACCCGCTGGAGTTCGGCACCATCTCAGTCTCCGACGGCATCTCGATGGGCCACGAGGGCATGCGCGCCTCGCTGGTCTCCCGCGAGGTCATCGCCGACTCGGTGGAGACGGTGGTCTTCGCCGAGCGGCTCGACGGCACCGTCCTGCTCGCCGGCTGCGACAAGTCGCTGCCGGGCATGCTGATGGCCGCCGCCCGCCTCGACCTGGCCAGTGTCTTCGTCTACTCCGGCTCGATCCTGCCCGGACGGCTCGGCGACCGGGACAACCTGACGATCATCGACGTCTTCGAGGGCGTCGGCGCCTGCGCCCGCGGGCTCATCAGCCGTGAGGAGCTGGACGCCATCGAGAAGGCGGCCTGCCCCGGCGAGGGCTCCTGCGGCGGCATGTACACCGCCAACACGATGGCCAGCGTCGCCGAGGCGCTGGGGATGGCGCTGCCCGGCAGCGCCGCGCCGCCGGCGCCGGACAGCCGCCGCGACGCCGTCGCGATCGCCTCCGGCGAGGCCGTGGTCAACCTGCTGCGCCAGGGGATCACCGCCCGGCAGATCATGACCCGGGAGGCGTTCGAGAACGCGATCACCGTGGTCATGGCGCTGGGGGGCTCGACCAACGCCGTCCTGCACCTGCTGGCCATCGCGCACGAGGCCCAGGTCGACCTCACGCTCGAGGACTTCAACCGGATCGGCGACCGCACCCCGCACCTGGCCGACGTCAAGCCCTTCGGCCGGTTCGTGATGACCGACATCGACCGCGTCGGCGGCGTCCCGGTCGTGCTGCGGGCGCTGCTCGACGCCGGCCTGCTGCACGGCGACGTCCTGACCGTGACCGGGAAGACCATGGCCGAGAACCTCGCCGAGATCGCCCCGCCGGACCTGGACGGCACGATCGTCCACGCCATGGACAACCCGATCCACCGGACCGGTGGCCTGACGATCCTGCGCGGCTCCCTCTCCCCGGACGGCGCGGTGGTGAAGTCGGCCGGCTTCGACGCCGACGTCTTCGAGGGCACCGCGCGCGTCTTCGACGGCGAGCAGGGCGCCATGGACGCCGTCACCGACGGCACGCTGAAGGCCGGCGACGTCGTGGTGATCCGCTACGAGGGCCCCCGGGGCGGGCCGGGCATGCGTGAGATGCTCGCCGTCACCGGCGCCATCAAGGGCGCGGGCCTGGGCAAGGACGTCCTGCTGCTCACCGACGGCCGGTTCTCCGGTGGGACGACGGGCCTGTGCGTCGGTCACGTCGCGCCCGAGGCCACCGACGGCGGCCCGATCGCGTTCGTGCAGGACGGCGACCGCATCCGGCTGGACCTCGCCGCCCGCACCCTCGACCTGCTGGTCGACGAGGACGAGCTGGCCCGCCGCCGGGCCGGGTGGACGCCGCTGCCCCCGCGCTACACCACCGGCGTCCTCGGCAAGTACGCCAAGCTGGTGAGCTCGGCGGCGCAGGGCGCGGTCTGCGGCTGAGTGAAGGACCCCCTTCCACCCCACCCTTCGCACGCTCAGGGCGGGACCCTGGAAGGGGGCCGTTCCAGTACGTCACCAGGCTCGCGGCGGGACCCGGCAAGGGGGCCGCCCTCCCACCCCACCCTTCGGGGAAGGACCCCGTCCCTCCCACCCCTCGCGAGCTCGGGGTGAGCCTCCGGACGGGGCCTGCGGGGCCCTGGAGGGGGCCGCTCCAGCACGTCACCGGGCGCGAGGCCGTCACCCGGAGGGGTGAGCACCGGGTCCGTCCCCCTGTCGTCGCCCCGGCTGCCTGCCGACTGAGCAGGTGTGGACAAGCTGAGGTGGTGGTTCGTCGGGAGCACCGTGCCCGTGGGGACCGCCTGTGCGGTGTCCGCGAGCACGCCGGGCCCGGGACACGTCGGCGACCTCGCCCTCGGCGCGCTCGGCATCGCCACCGCGATCGTGCTGTGGACCGCCGGGCGGTCGAAGCATGCCGGGTGGCGGGGCTGGCGGCTGTTCGCCCTGGCCCCGCTGATGCCGGTGGTCGGCCTGGTCGCGGTCGCGGTCGCGGCACCGGACTCCCCGCTGGAGCAGGTGGCCCTGCGCTGGCTGCCCACCGTCCCCGGCTACGTGCTCGCCGTCCTCGGCATCCTCACCCTCGTCGCCCCCTCGCGGCTGCGCGGCGGAGCCCGTCCGGCCGTCGAGCTCACCCTCTTCCTCATCGCCTGCGTGCTCGTCGTGCAGGTGCTGGTGCTCGGCCCCGAGGTCAGCTGGCTGGACCTCGACCCGAGCGGGCGTGTCGTCCTCGCCGCGGCCGTCGTCGTCACCTCGGCCACGGTGGCCGCCGCCGTCCTCCTCCTGGGCGTCATCGAGAGCCGCCGCCAGCCCATGGCGCTGGTGCTGCTGGCCGCGACGGCGCTGCTCGCCCCCGGCCGGGCGCTGGGCACCTCGGCGATGCTGACGGAGGAGCACGCCGTCGGCGACGTCGGCCGCTTCCTCGTCGCCGGCGGGCTGGTGCTGCTCGGCGCCGCCGTCCTGCTCGATCCGGGCCCGTGCCCGGACGCCTCCCCGCGGCCGCGGACCGGCCGCTCCACGCACCTGCGCCAGCTGCTGCCGCACCTGGCGATGACGGTCGCCTGCTTCGGGGCGGCCGCGGTGTCGCTGACCGGTCACCGGATCAGCCCGGTGATCGCCGTCGGTGGCTCGCTGTGCGCCGTCCTCGCCGTGCTGCACCGCTGGCTGACCGCCCGTGACGAGCAGCTCCTCGGCGCCCGGCTGCGGCGCAGCGAGGCGTACTTCCGCTCCCTGGTCGCCGCCAGCAGCGACGCCGTCCTCGTCCTCGACGGCGACCTGCGGGTCACCTGGTCCTCGGCGACCCTGGGGACGACGCTCGGCAGCCCCACCGCGGTGCCCGTGGGCGCCGACCTGCTCGAACTGGTGCACCCCGAGGACGCGCTGCCCGTCGCCCGGGCCCTCCTGCCGGCGGCCGGCGACGCGACGCCCCCCGGCGTGCTGCCGCTGCGGCTGCGGCACGCAGACGGCACCTGGCGGCACCTGGAGGCCAGCTTCACCGACCTGCGCTCGGACACCGTCGTGGGCGCCGTCGTGCTGCACTGCCGCGACACCACCGAGCGGGTCGCACGCGAGCGGGCGCTCGAGCAGGTCGCGTTCACCGACCCGGTCACCGGGCTGCCGAACCGGGCCGGCTGCGAGCAGCGGCTCGAGGCGGCCCTCGCCGAGGCCGGGACCACCTGCCGCAGCCTGCTGCTGGTCGAGCTCGACGGCCTCGACGAGGTGCGCGAGGACGCCGGCCGGGACGTCGTCACCGCGGTGCTGGTCGAGGTCGGCCGGCGACTGCGGGCCACCGTGCGCGGCTGCGACGCGGTCACCCGGGTGGGCGGTGGCGCCTTCGCCGTCCTGGCCGAGGGCGCGCCGCACGCGGTCGACCTGCTGGCCGACCGCTGCCTGTCGGTGATCGAGCAGCCGCTGGACACCGCCGCCGGGCTCTTCGACCTCAGCGCCGCCATCGGCGTGGTGGACCTGGGCGCCGCCGAGTCGGTCGCCGACCTCATGACCCGCGCCGAGCTCGCCGTCCGGGCGGCGGCCGCCGCCGGCACGGGCACCGCGCTGCGCTACCGGCCGGCGTTGGGCAGCGCCGCCGAGCGGCGTGCCCGGCTGCGCGAGGACCTGCCCGGCGCCTGGGACCGCGGCGAGCTCTCGGTGCTCTTCCAGCCGGTGGTCTCGCTGAGCGAGCGGCGGGTCACCGGTGTCGAGGCGCTGCTGCGCTGGCAGCACCCCCAGCTCGGCGAGGTGCCCCCGGCGGAGTTCGTGCCGATCGCCGAGCGCGCCGGCGTGATCGGCGAGCTGCAGCGCTGGGCGCTGGAGACCGCCGCCGAGGCCGTGCTGACCCTCCCGCACGGCCCCGTGCCGCTGCGGCTGGGCGTGAACATCTCCGCCTCGCACGTCGCCGCGCGCACCCTGGTCCGCGACGTCGCCGCCGTGCTGCAGGCGACCGGGCTGGCGCCCGAGCGGCTGATCCTGGAGATCACCGAGGCGACGCTGATGTCCGAGGGCGAGCACGTGGCCGTGGACATCGAGGCGCTGCGCCTCATGGGCGTGCACGTGGCGCTCGACGACTTCGGCACCGGCCGGTCGTCGCTGGCGCACCTGACCCGGCTGCCGATCGACGTGCTCAAGCTCGACCACGCGTTCGTGCTGCGCGTCGACCGCGACCCGAAGGCCCGCGCGCTGTGCGAGTCGGTCGTGGCGATCGCCGGGGCGTCGGGTCTGGACGTCGTCGCCGAGGGCGTGGAGACGCCGGCCCAGCTGGGCGCGCTGCGCGCCGCGGGCTGCGGCTTCGCGCAGGGCTTCCTGCTGGCGCGGCCGATGCGCCTGCTCGACCTCGTCGGCATGCTCGACGAGGGCGCCGGACAGCTCTGGCCGGGCCTCGTCGGGTCCCGCTGATGCCCGCCGTCCGAGCTGCGGGTCCGGTCCTCGTCCTGCTCGGGCTGCTCGCCGCGGCCACGGCCGTCCTGGAGCTGACCCGCTCCCCGCTGGCGCCCGCGCTCGTCCCCGCCTGCCTGGCCCTCGGCTCCGGCGCGGCCGCGGTCGTGGCCGGGCGCGGCGCCGCCCGGCTGCCGGGCCGGTCCGCGCGGCCGTGGCGGGCGCTGGGGGGAGCGCTGGGCCTGCTGGCCGTGGGCCAGGTCCTCGCCACCGTCCGCGCCGGCGCGGACCTGGAGTTCGGCGGCGCCGAGGACGTGCCGATGCTGCTGGCGGTGCCGCTCGCCGCGCTGGCCGCGCTCCGGCTGCTGCCGCCGCGGTCGCGCCGGTGGCCCGGTTGGCGCACGGTGCTCGACGGCCTCATCGCGACGCTGGCGGTGGCCGTGTCCGGCCACGTGCTGCTGGCCGCGCTGCTCACCGGTGTCGAGGGCGCGGCCGACGGGCTGATCGCCGTCGGCTACCCGGGGGTCGGGGCCGTCCTCGTCGGCGTCGGGCTGGTCACCGTCACCGGGGTCCGCGGCGCGCGCCGCGGAGCAGCGGTCTGGCTGCTCGCCGCCTCCGTCGCGATGGCGGCCGTCGCGATCGGCGGTGCGCTCGGCCGGACGCTGGGCAGCACCGCCGCCACCGTCGTCACCGAGCAGGCCTGGATGGCCATGCTGGCCGCGAGCGTGCTGGCCGTGCGGTCGGACCCCGGCGAGCCGACGACGCCGGACCTCGACCGGCCGATCGTCGCGCTCCGCGGCCTGGTGCTGGCCTCCGGCGTGGCCTCGAGCGTGCTGCTGCTGCTCCTCGCCGGCGTGCTGGCCGGGCGGGGGATCGACCCGGTGGAGGCCGGCGGGGGAGCGGCGCTGGTCGCCCTCACCTCGCTGCGCACCGTGCTGTGGGCCGGCGACGGCTACCGGCTCACCCGGCGCCTGCTGCGCACCGAGGGCTACTTCCGCGCTCTGGTGCACAGCGGCGACGCGGTCACCGTCGTCCTCGACGGCACCGGCCGCATCGGCTGGGCCTCGGGTGCCGTGGAGGCCCAGCTCGGCTGGACCGACCGCGACCTGACCGGGCGACTGCTCGCCGATCTGCTCGACGAGGAGGACCGCGACCTCGTCCCCCGGGTCGCGCAGGCCGTCCGCGGCGGCACCACGGTGGGCCTGCTGCCCACGACCGCGCGGCTGCGCGCCCGCGGCGGTGGCTGGCGTGACGTCGAGCTCACCGGGGCCGCCCCCTCCGGCGCCGCCCCGGCCGGGGTGTCCGGCGCCGGCGACCGCGGCGGCCTGGTGCTGCACCTGCGCGACGTCACCGACCGCAGCTCGACCCAGCGCGAGCTGGAGCGGATGGCCTACACCGACTTCCTCACCGGCCTGCCCAACCGCGCCCGCTTCATGGCGGCGCTCGGTGAGGTGTCCGCCGGCACCACCCCCGGCTGCCTGCTGCTCGTCGACCTCGACGGCTTCAAGGCGGTGAACGACGTCGCCGGCCACGACGAGGGCGACCGGCTGCTCTGCGAGGTGGCCGAGACGCTGCGGGCGGCCGCGCGGGACGACGACGTCGTCGCCCGGCTCGGCGGCGACGAGTTCGCCGTCCTCGTGCGCGCCGGGCGGGACGAGGCGGCCGTGCTGGCCGAGCGGCTGGTCGTGCTGCTCGACCGCGAGCACCGCCCACCGGCTCCCGACGGCAGCGGCCGCGGTGGGCTGGTGTTCGCGGTCTCCGGCAGCGTGGGCGTGGCCGAGCTGCCCGTGGGCGGGGACCCCGCCGAGGCCGTGCGGCGGGCCGACCTGGCACTGCGGGCGGCCAAGGCCGCCGGCAAGAACTGCGTCCGGACCACCGGCGAGGCGCTGGTCCGGGTCGTCGACCGGCGCGCCCGGCTGGCCCGGGACCTGCCCGAGGCGATCGCCGACGGCGGCCTGTCGGTGGTGCTCCAGCCGGTCGTCGGCGTGGAGGAGGGCCGCGTGCTCGGCGTGGAGGCCCTGGTGCGCTGGCGGCACCGCGAGCTGGGCGACGTCCCCCCGGAGGAGTTCGTCGGGGTGGCCGAGGACGAGGGCCTCGTCGTGCCGCTGCAGCGCTGGGTGCTCGGCGCCGCGACCGCGGCCCTGGCACCGCTGCTGGCGCAGGGGCACGACCTGAAGCTGGGGGTGAACGTCTCCGTCCGGCACCTGCAGGCCGGTTGCCTGGCCGCCGACGTCGCGCGGGCGCTCGCCGCCTCCGGCGTGCCGGCCTCCCGGCTGATGCTGGAGATCACCGAGTCGGTGCTCGTCGACGCCGAGGACCGCGTCGAGCGCGAGCTCGCCGCGCTGCGCGAGGCCGGCTGCGTCATCTCCATCGACGACTTCGGCACGGGCCACTCCACCCTGGCGCGGCTGTCCCGGCTGCCCGTCGACGTCCTCAAGATGGACCGTGAGTTCGTGGCCCGCATCGAGGACGACCCGCGCACCGCGGCCGTCGTCGCCAGCGTCGTCGAGCTGGGCCGCACCCTCGGCCTGGACGTCGTCGCCGAGGGCGTGGAGACGCCCGGACAGCTCGCGGCGCTGCGCCGGCTGGGCTGCCGGTTCCTGCAGGGCCACCTGCTCGGCCGTCCGGTGCCCCCCGCCGACCTGGCCGCGGTGCTCGTCGGGCCGGTCGGGGGCGTGCGGGACGGCGACCGCGCGCCGTCCCACGTCTGACGACACGCGTTCCCACTGCGTGAGACGGCTCGGTTGACGGCGGGCCTGGTCGAGGCGCACAGTGGCCGTGTGCGCCCGGCCTGCCTGCTCCTCGTAGTCGCCTAGCGCGTCGGTCCTCTCGACCGACGCGCTGACCCCTCTGTGCCCGCAGGCACGAGGGGTCTTTCGTTTGCGGGCCCCGACCTCCTCCGACGCCGCCGGCCCGCGCCGCAGGCACCGCCGACCACCGCACGGCACCGACCGACGGCCCCGTTCCGGGGCACCCCAGCAAGGCCCGACCAGCGAGACGCACGGCCAGGAGACGCCATGACCAGCACCACCCCGGGTGGGTCCGCCACCCGCGAGGCCGCCGAGGCACTGACGGGGGTCGAGACGACCGCCCGCTCGGTCGAGGAGGCCGCCGCCGAGCCGCTCACCGGCATCACCGGGGCGCAGAGCCTCGTGCGGTCGCTCGAGGCGGTCGGTGTCGAGGTCGTCTTCGGCATCCCGGGCGGCGCGATCCTGCCCGCCTACGACCCGCTGTTCGACTCGCGGGTGCGGCACGTGCTCGTCCGGCACGAGCAGGGCGCCGGGCACGCCGCGCAGGGCTACGCCCAGGCCACCGGCCGGGTCGGTGTCTGCATGGCCACCTCCGGCCCCGGCGCGACCAACCTGGTGACCCCGCTGGCCGACGCCTACATGGACTCGGTCCCGATCGTGGCGATCACCGGTCAGGTCCCGAGTGCGGCGATCGGCACGGACGCCTTCCAGGAGGCCGACATCCGCGGCATCACGATGCCGATCACCAAGCACAACTTCCTGGTCACCAACGCCGCCGAGATCCCGCAGCGGATCGCCGAGGCCTTCCACCTCGCCGCCACCGGCCGCCCCGGCCCGGTGCTGGTCGACATCTCCAAGGACGCCCTGCAGGCCACCACCGACTTCTCGTGGCCGCCGCGGCTGGACCTGCCCGGCTACAAGCCGACCACCCGCCCGCACGGCAAGCAGGTCCGCGAGGCCGCCGCGCTGATCGCCGCCGCCCGCCGGCCGGTGCTCTACGTCGGCGGTGGGGTCATCAAGGCGCAGGCGAGCGCCGAGCTGGCCGAGCTGGCCGAGCTCACCGGTGCCCCCGTGGTCACCACCCTCATGGCGCGCGGCGCGTTCCCGGACAGCCACCCGCAGAACCTCGGGATGCCCGGGATGCACGGCAACGTCACCGCGGTCACCGCGCTGCAGAAGGCCGACCTGCTCGTCGCCCTCGGCGCCCGCTTCGACGACCGGGTCACCGGCCAGCTGTCGTCGTTCGCCCCCGGGGCCAAGGTCGTGCACGCCGACATCGACCCGGCCGAGATCGGCAAGAACCGCAAGGCCGACGTGCCCATCGTCGGGGACGCGCGGGAGACCATCGCCGAGCTGGTCACCGCGCTGCGCGCCGAGCGCGACGCCGGCCGCACGCCCGACCTGTCCGCCTGGTGGGCCCAGCTGGACCAGTGGCGCCAGAAGTACCCGCTCGGTTACGACTGGCCCGAGGACGGCGCGCTGTCGCCGCAGTACGTCATCGAGCGGCTGGGCGCGATCGCCGGACCGGACGCGATCTACGCCTCCGGTGTCGGCCAGCACCAGATGTGGGCCGCCCAGTTCATCACGTACGAGAAGCCCGGCACGTGGCTCAACAGCGGCGGCCTCGGGACGATGGGCTACGCCGTGCCCGCGGCGATGGGCGCCAAGTACGGCTGCCCGGACACCACCGTGTGGGCCATCGACGGCGACGGCTGCTTCCAGATGACCAACCAGGAGCTGGCCACCTGCGCCATCGAGGGGATCCCGATCAAGGTCGCCCTGATCAACAACGGCAACCTCGGCATGGTCCGCCAGTGGCAGACCCTCTTCTACGAGGGGCGCTACTCCAACACCAAGCTGCACCCGGTCGACGCCGAGGGCCGGCCCACGCCGGTGCGCATCCCCGACTTCGTGGCGCTGGCCGAGGCGCTGGGCTGCGTCGGTCTCCGCTGCGAGAGCAAGGACGACGTCGACGCCGTCATCGAGAAGGCGATGGCCATCGACGACGCCCCGGTGGTCATCGACTTCATCGTCGGTGCCGACGCGCAGGTGTGGCCGATGGTGGCCGCGGGCGCCAGCAACGACGACATCCTGGCCGCGCGGGACGTCCGCCCGGTCTTCGGCGACGACCAGGTGTGAGTCGAAGGACCCCCGTTCCCCCCACCGCTCGCAGGCTCGCGGCGGGGCCCTGAACGGGGGCCACACCCGGTGCCAGTCGTCACGTCGAAAGGAACCCTGGCAATGAGCCGCCACACCCTGTCGGTCCTCGTCGAGAACAAGTCCGGTGTCCTGGCGCGCGTCTCGGCCCTGTTCAGCCGGCGCGGCTTCAACATCGAGTCCCTCGCCGTCGGGCCGACCGAGAACCCGGACCTGTCCCGGATGACGATCGTCGCCGACGCCGAGAGCCAGCCGCTGGAGCAGATCACCAAGCAGCTGAACAAGCTCGTCGAGGTCATCAAGATCGTCGAGCTGGAGGCCGAGGCCGCCGTCCAGCGCGAGCTGCTGCTGGTCAAGGTGCGCGCGCCGATGGCCGACCGCACCCAGGTGCTGCAGACCGCCGAGCTGTTCCGCGCCCGCGTGGTCGACGTCAACACCGACACCGTGACCCTGGAGGCGACCGGCACGCCGGACAAGCTCCAGGCCCTGCTCGCCGTCCTCGCCCCGCTGGGCATCAAGGAGATGGCGCAGTCGGGCACGGTCGCCCTGGGCCGGGGTCCGCGCTCGATGAGCGGCGCCGGTACCTTGCGCCCGGTCGAGCGCACCGCCTGAAAGGCAGAAGGACCCCTCTCCTCCTCACCCCTCGCAAGCTCGGGGCGAGCCTCGGGAGAGGGGCCACCCGTCACACCACCGAAGGGACGAACCACCGCATGGCCGCCGAGATCTTCTACGACGACGACGCCGACCTGTCGATCATCCAGGGGCGCACCGTCGCCGTCATCGGCTACGGCAGCCAGGGCCACGCCCACGCGCTGTCGCTGCGCGACTCGGGCGTCGACGTCCGCGTCGGCCTGCCCGAGGGCAGCAAGAGCCAGCCCAAGGCCGAGGCCGAGGGCCTGCGGGTCGTGACCCCGGCCGAGGCCGCTGCCGAGGCCGACCTGATCATGATCCTCGTCCCGGACCACGTGCAGCGGAGGGTGTACGCCGAGTCGGTGGAGCCCAACCTGCAGGACGGCGACGCGCTGTTCTTCGCCCACGGCTTCAACATCCGGTTCGGCTACATCAAGCCCCCGGCCGGCGTCGACGTCGCCATGGTCGCCCCCAAGGGCCCCGGCCACCTGGTGCGCCGCGAGTTCGAGAACGGCAAGGGCGTGCCGGCGCTGGTCGCCGTGGAGCAGGACGCCAGCGGCCAGGCCCTGCAGCTGGCGCTGTCCTACGCCAAGGCCATCGGCGGCGCCCGCGCCGGCGTCATCAGGACGACGTTCGCCGAGGAGACCGAGACCGACCTGTTCGGCGAGCAGGCCGTGCTCTGCGGCGGCGCCAGTGCGCTGATCACCGCCGGGTTCGAGACCCTCACCGAGGCCGGCTACCAGCCCGAGATCGCCTACTTCGAGTGCCTGCACGAGCTGAAGCTGATCGTCGACCTCATGTACGAGGGCGGCATCGCCAAGCAGCGCTGGTCGGTGTCCGACACCGCCGAGTACGGCGACTACACCTCCGGCCCGAAGGTCATCGACCAGCACGTCAAGGACGCCATGAAGGACGTCCTGGCCCGGATCAAGGACGGCTCGTGGGCGGCCGAGTTCATCGCCGACCAGGACGCCGGTGCGCCGGACTTCAAGCGCCGTCGGGCCGAGGCCGAGGCGCACCCGATCGAGGAGACCGGGCGCAAGCTGCGCGGCCTGATGAGCTGGGTGTCGACGTCCGACGACTACACCGGCACCGCTGCACGGAGCTGAGAGAGGACCCCGTCCTCCCCACCCTCCGCAGGCTCAGGGCGGGGCCCGGGACGGGGCCGACGGCATCCTCCGGGCCCCCGCTGCCGATCGGCAGCGGGGGCCTCGTCGTCCCGCGGCTCAGCGGCTGCGGGAGGCGGCGAACCACTCCCGGGACGGCGCCTGCAGCAGCAGGACGACGGGTCCCACGCCGAGCAGCACGACCGCCGCCGAGAAGGCGTCGAAGCCCGCCCCGCCGGCGGCCGAGATCGCGATGAGGACCACGGCGATCGCGGCCGCCGTCGCCGCGGCGACCATCAGGACGCGGGGCGTCCGGCCGCGCAGCGCCAGCACGCTGCCGACGACGCAGGCGATCGCCAGGCCGAGGAACACCGCACCGAAGACGGCCAGCCACGGACCGAACGCGCTGTAGGTGAAGTAGAGCAGGGCGGCCAGCAGCAGCAGGAAGGCCTCGACCGAGCCGGCGACCGCCGCCATGAGGACGTGCGGCGGCCGTCGGGTGCCGGCCCGGTCGGTCTCGGACACGGGGCGCCCCCGGCCCGGCGTCAGCGGCCGCGCCGCGCGCGGTGCGCGGCGAAGTACTGCGCGGCCGGCCGCAGGCACAGCAGCACGACGATCGCCAGGGCCGCGAGGAACAGCAGCAGGGAGAAGACGACCTCGCCGCCACCGGCCCCGCCGGTCGACACGCCGGAGAGGACGCCGACCAGGAACAGCGCGGTCACCGCCACGGCGATCGCCCCGCCCACCAGCAGCAGCACGCGGCTGCGACCGGTCAGCGCGCGCACCGCGCCCCAGATCATGAGCACGGTCCAGACCAGGGCGAGGATCCCCAGGACCACGAGCACGCCGGTGATCTGACCGGTGTCGACCCCGCTGGTGTCGACGTCCTCGAAGGCCGGGTCGCTGGCGACCAGGTCCTCGAAGACGGTGCCGAACACCGCGCCGCCGAGGAGCAGGCCCAGGGACATCAGCACGCCGAAGGCGCCGAAGACGAAGCCGAGGACGGCAGCGACCACGACCGGCGTGGGGCGCGCGGGCACCGCCGTCTGCCCGTACTGGCCGTACTGCCCGTACTGGCCGTACTGGCCCTGCGGCGCGTACGGGCCGTAGCCGCCCGGCTGGCCGTACTGCTGCGGGTACCCCGGCTGGCCGTACTGCTGCGCGTACCCGGGCTGGCCGGGCGGCTGGCCCTGGCCGTACGGGGAGGGCTGGTACTGCTGGCCCCCGTACGGCTGCCCGGACTGCGGGGGCGGCTGCCCGTACTGCTGCGGAGGCGTGTACCGGGGGTCCGTGCCGGAGCCGTGCTCGTCGTCGTGGGTGCTCATGGTCTCCTCCGTCGGCGCCGGCGTCCGCCGACCGTCCCGGCCAGGATGTCCGGCCGTCCCCACCCGGGCAAGCGACCCCACTCCTCGGCGGGGGATCGCTGATCACCCCGGGAAGGGGCTGGTGGGCCCGGGGCGGCGCTGCTCCCTAGGCTGTGGTCCCGTGACCACGACCGCGCCCGTCGTCCTGATCGCCGAAGAACTCGCCCCCAGCGTGCTGGAGGTGCTGGGGCGTGACGTCGAGATCCGTCACGTGGACGGCGCCGACCGCGCCGCCCTGCTGCCCGCGCTGGCCGACGCCGCCGCGGTGATGATCCGCAGCGCCACGCAGATCGACGCCGAGGCGCTGGCCGCCGCCCCGAACCTCAAGGTCGTCGCCCGCGCCGGCATCGGGCTGGACAACGTCGACGTGGCCGCGGCGACCGAGCGCGGCGTCATGGTCGTCAACGCGCCGACGTCGAACATCGTCAGCGCGGCCGAGCACGCGGTGGCGCTGCTGCTGGCCGCTGCCCGGCACATCCCGGCCGCCGACGCGTCGCTGCGCGAGGGCACCTGGAAGCGCTCGAAGTTCACCGGCGTCGAGGTCACCGACAAGGTCGTCGGCGTGGTCGGCCTGGGCCGGATCGGCCAGCTGGTGGCGCAGCGGCTGGCCGCCTTCGGCGTCACGCTGATCGCCTACGACCCCTACATCCAGCCGGGCCGGGCCGCGCAGCTCGGCGTCCGCATGGTGTCGCTGGAGGAGCTGCTCCGCGAGGCCGACTTCATCACCGTCCACCTGCCCAAGACGCCGGAGACCCTCGGCCTCATCGGCGCGGCCGAGCTGGCCACCACCAAGCGCGGCGTGATCATCGTCAACGCCGCCCGCGGCGGGTTGGTCGACGAGGCGGCGCTGGCCGAGGCGCTCGCGTCGGGCCAGGTCCGCGCGGCCGGCATCGACGTCTACGCCAAGGAGCCGTGCACCGACAGCCCGCTGTTCGGGCTGCCCAACACCGTCGTCACCCCCCACCTGGGCGCATCGACGACAGAGGCGCAGGACAAGGCGGGCACCGCCGTGGCGCACTCGGTCCGGCTCGCGCTGCAGGGAGACTTCGTCCCCGACGCGGTGAACGTCCAGGCGGGCGGGGTCGTCGCCGAGGACGTCCGCCCGGGCCTGCCGCTGGCCGAGAAGCTCGGCCGGGTGTTCACCGCCGTCGCCGGCGGGCTGGCCCAGTCGGTCACCGTGGAGGTGCGCGGCAAGATCGCCGAGTTCGACGACTCGGTGCTCCAGCTGGCCGTCCTCAAGGGCGTCTTCCTCGACGTCGTCGAGGAGCAGGTGACCTACGTCAACGCCCCGCTGTTCGCCCAGCAGCGCGGCCTCGAGGTGGCGCTCACCAGCGACGTGGAGAGCCCCGACTACCGCAACCTCATCAGCGTCCGCGGCGCGATGGCCGACGGCACCGAGGTGACGGTCTCGGGCACCCTCTTCGGCAAGAACCAGGTGCCCAAGCTGGTCGAGGTCAACGGCTTCGACATGGACCTGGACGCCTCGGGCTACCTGCTGTTCTTCGTCTACACCGACCGGCCCGGCGTCGTCGGCGCGGTCGGTGCGGCGCTGGGGGAGGCCGGGATCAACATCGCCGGCGCGCAGGTCAGCCGCACCACCCGCGGCGGCGAGGCGCTCATGGCGGTGACCGTCGACAGCCCGGTCCCGGCCGAGCTGCTCGGTGACATCGCCGGCCGGATCGGCGCGCGTGAGGCCCGCTCCGCGGACCTCACCCCGCGCTGACCTAGGGTCTGTCCCCATGCGCCTGGCTGTGATCCCTGGAGACGGAATCGGTCCGGAGGTGGTGGCCGAGGGCCTCAAGGTCCTCCGCGCGGTCGCGCCCGACGTCGAGAGCACCCCCTACGACCTCGGCGCGTCGCGGTGGCAGCGCACCGGCGAGCTGCTGCCGGACACGGTGCTCGACGAGCTGCGCGAGCACGACGGGATCCTGCTCGGTGCCATCGGCGACCCCAGCGTCCCGCCGGGGATCCTCGAGCGCGGCCTGCTGCTGCGGCTGCGCTTCGAGCTGGACCACCACGTCAACCTGCGCCCGGCCCGGCTGTTCGACGGCGTCCGCAGCCCGCTGGCCGGGCCCGGCGCCATCGACATGCTCTGCGTGCGCGAGGGCACCGAGGGGCCCTACGTGGGCAACGGCGGCGTCCTGCGCCGCGACACCCCGCACGAGGTGGCCACCGAGGTCAGCCTGAACACGGCGTTCGGCGTCGAGCGGGTCGTCCGCTACGCCTTCGAGCGGGCCGTCGCCCGGCCGCGGAAGCACCTGACGCTGATCCACAAGACCAACGTGCTCACCCACGCCGGGTCGCTGTGGTCGCGGACGGTCGAGGAGGTCTCCGCGGAGTTCCCCGAGGTCACCGTCGCCTACCAGCACGTCGACGCGGCCTCGATGTTCTTCGTGACCGACCCGGGCCGCTTCGACGTCATCGTCACCGACAACCTGTTCGGCGACATCGTCACCGACCTGGCCGCGGCCGTCACCGGGGGCATCGGGCTGGCCGCCAGCGGCAACCTCGACGCCTCGGGCACCAACCCCAGCATGTTCGAGCCGGTGCACGGCTCGGCACCCGACATCGCCGGCACGGGGGTCGCCGACCCCACCGCCACGGTGCTGTCGGTCGGCCTGCTGCTCCAGCACCTCGGCCGTGCCGACCAGGCCCGCAAGGTCGACGCCGCCGTCGCCTTCGACCTCTCCACCCGCGACCCGCAGGCCCCGGTGCGCACCCAGGAGGTCGGCGACCGGCTCGCCGCGCTCGCCGGCGGCTGAGCGCCCCCGATGACCAGCTGAGCTGGTCACCGGGGGTCCGGGCTCACCACCGGTCGTGAGCCCGGACCCGCAACGGTGCGCCCGGATCGGTGTCGCTGCCGG
Organism: Geodermatophilus sp. SYSU D00779; assembly: GCF_054050595.1. NCBI lineage: Bacteria > Bacillati > Actinomycetota > Actinomycetes > Geodermatophilales > Geodermatophilaceae > Geodermatophilus > Geodermatophilus sp. SYSU D00779. Next base: position 118,776 of record NZ_JBJGZQ010000002.1, on the reverse strand, counting down.
GTGACCCGAGCTCGGTCAGCACGTCGGCGACGCGTTCGTCCTCGTCCCACCAGGTGCCGACCCCGTGGTCCCGGACGTGCTCGGTCGACAGGACGAGGTCGTGCTCGTGCACGGGGGTCGGGCCGAGGTCGGCGGTGTCGACGGGGCCACGGACGGTCTCGAGGGTGGGCACGGACCCCTCGGGTGGTCGGGCGTCAGCCGACGGGCTGCCAGTCGCCCCGCTCCCGCAGCGGCGGCTTGAGCACCTTGCCGCCGGCGTTGCGGGGCAGCGGTTCGCTGCGGACGGACAGGTACTGCGGCACCTTGAAGTCGGCCAGCCGCTCGCGGGCGGAGGCGACCAGGTCGTCCGGCGGGGCAGCCGGGTGTAGCGCCGGACGCCGTCGGGGCCGACCTCGGTACCGCTGCGGTCGAACGGATGGGGCACCCGGGCCTCCCGATGGGCGTCGTCGCCTGCGACCCTGCGCTGGGCAGTGTGTCGGGGCCACCCCCGGGAGTCCATCGGTGGGCACGGCACGGCGGCGGTCGAACCGGACGCCCGGGCGTGCTTTACTCGACGGCGATGCACCCCGCCGGCTCGAACGCCATCGCCTCGCTCATTAGCACGTAGCGCGCAGTCACCTCCCCGACCGCGCGCCGACCTCCCGTACCCGGGGGGTCTTTTTCGTGTTCGGGCCGCCCACCCGCAGGAGATCCGATGTCCACCCAGCCCGACTTCCACGTCTTCGACACCACGCTGCGCGACGGCGCCCAGCGCGAGGGCGTGAGCTACTCCGTCGCCGACAAGCTGGCCGTCGCCCGGCTGCTCGACGAGATCGGTGTCGGCTTCATCGAGGGTGGCTGGCCGGGCGCGCTGCCCAAGGACACCGAGTTCTTCGCCCGCGCCCGCACCGAGCTCAAGCTGCGGCACGCCCAGCTGGTGGCGTTCGGCTCCACCCGCAAGGCCGGCGTCCGCGTCGAGGACGACGCCCAGGTGCGCGCACTGCTCGACGCCGAGACGCCGGTGGTCTGCCTGGTCGCGAAGTCCGACGTCCGGCACGTGCGCGAGGCGCTGCGGACGACGCTCGAGGAGAACCTCGCGATGGTGCGCGACACCGTCGCCTTCCTGGTCGGGCACGGCCGGCGGGTGTTCGTCGACTGCGAGCACTTCTTCGACGGGTACGCCGCCGACCCCGACCACGGCGTCGAGGTGCTGCGGACGGCCTTCGCCGCGGGCGCCGAGGTCGGGGTCCTGTGCGACACCAACGGCGGGATGCTGCCGATGGGCGTGGGCCGGGTCGTCGCCGACGTCCGCGCGCGGGTCGAGGGCCGCCTGGGCATCCACTGCCAGGACGACACCGGCTGCGCCGTCGCCAACTCCCTGGCCGCGGTCGAGGCCGGCGTCACCCACGTGCAGGGGACGGCGAACGGCTACGGCGAGCGCGCCGGCAACGCCGACACCTTCGTGCTGATCGCCAACCTGGTCACCAAGATGGGCCTGCCGGTCGTCCCCGAGGGCTGCCTGACCGAGCTGCAGCGGGTCAGCCACGCCATCGCCGAGCTGGCCAACATCGCCCCCGACGAGCACCAGCCCTACGTCGGCGCCTCGGCGTTCGCGCACAAGGCCGGCCTGCACGCCAGCGCGATCAAGGTCAGCCCCGAGCTGTACAACCACCTCGACCCCGAGCTCGTGGGCAACGACATGCGCATCCTGGTCACCGAGATGGCCGGCCGGGCGTCGGTGGAGCTCAAGGGCCGCGAGCTCGGCGTCGACCTCGACGGGCACACCGACGTCATCGGCCGCGTCGTCGACCGGGTCAAGGTGCTCGAGGCCGACGGCTGGTCGTTCGAGGCCGCCGACGCCTCCTTCGAACTGCTGCTGCGCGCCGAGCTGCCCGACGCGCCGCCGCCGCTGTTCGAGCTGGAGAGCTACCGGACCTCCGTCGAGCACTGGGGCAACGGCCAGGTCATGAGCGAGGCCACGGTCAAGGTGCACGTCGACGGGCAGCGGGTCATCAGCACCGGCGAGGGCAACGGCCCGGTCAACGCGCTGGACAACGCGCTGCGCCAGGCGCTGGTCAGCCGGTACCCGCAGCTGGCCGACGTCTCGCTGGCCGACTACAAGGTGCGCATCCTGGGCTGGAAGGGCGGCACCGGCGCCACGACCCGGGTGCTGATCGACAGCACCGACGGGGTGGGGGAGTGGACCACCGTGGGCGTCCACGACAACATCGTCGAGGCCTCCTGGCACGCCTTGGTCGACGCCCTCACCTACGCCGTCCGCAACCGGTGACCTGCCGGGGGCGGTGACGGCCGGTCGTGTGCCCGGGGCGCGTCCCCGGTGGGAACGCGCCCCGGGCGCACGGCACCGTCAGCAGCCGGCGTACTCGTCGAGGCGCCACCACATCGCCAGCGCCATGGCGGGGAGCATCAGCACGTGCCCGGCGGTGAACAGGAACGAGCCGGACACCGCGCCCGCCCAGTAGGGCACCAGCAGGACGGCGAACGGCACGTACATCGCCGCGGACATCTCCGCGATCGCCGGCCAGGAGTGGCCGCGGAACCGCATCCAGGCGGCCATCGCGACGGCCATGTTGGTGGCCATGACCACGGCGTGCACGTCGACCCGGTCGTCCACGCCGGGCCAGAGGAGGGCCTCGACCGGGCCCAGGACCGCCATCCCGACCACCATCGCGACGACCATCTCGAGGTAGTGGCGGACGAGGTGCCAGGTGCGCCGGCCGCGGCTGTGCGTGTGCTGGGGAGGGGTCTGCGTCGTCATGCCGCAGAGCGTCGGGCGTCGCGCCGTCCCTGCCAGGTGCCGGAGGTCACGGTCGCCGGTCACGTCCCGGCATGACCCTCAGAGCAGGTCGAGGGCCCGGGCGCGCAGCGCCGCCTGGGTGCGGTCCCTGGCGCCGAGCTTGCCCAGCACGTTGGTCACGTGGTTCTTGACCGTGCCCTCGGCCAGGAACAGCGCCCGCGCGATCTCCCGGTTGCTGCGGCCGTCCGCCAGCAACCGGAGCACGTCGAGCTCGCGGTCGGACAGCGGCACGACCAGCGGCTGCGGCCGGGACCGCGGGGCGTCGTCCAGCTGCGCGAAGCGGGCCACCACCTTGGCCGCCACCGACGGCTGCAGCACCGACTCCCCGCGCGCCGCCGACAGCACCGCCTCGACCAGGCGGTCGGAGGAGACGTCCTTGAGCAGGTAGCCCAGCGCGCCGGCCCGCAGCGCGGCGAAGACGTCCTCGTCGTCGTCGAAGGTCGTCAGCGCCAGCACCCGCACACCGGGCTGCTCGACCTTGAGCCGCCGGGTCGCGGCGATCCCGTCGAGCACCGGCATGTGCAGGTCCATGAGGACGACGTCGGGCTGCAGAGCGGCCGCCCGCTCCAGCGCCTGCTGCCCGTCCCCGGCCTCCCCGACGACCTCGACCTCGGGCCGGGCGCCCAGCAGCGTGGCCAACGCCTCGCGGAACAGCGCCTGGTCGTCGACCACCAGCACGCGGACGGCGCTCATCCCGGCACCTCCACCAGCAGCTCGGTGCCCCCGCCCGGGACCGGTGCCACGACCAGCTGCCCGCCGGCGCGCGCCGCCCGCTCCCGCAGCCCGACCAGCCCGAAGCCGCGCGGGTCCGCGTCGTGCGCACCGGCCGGCAGGCCGCAGCCGTCGTCCCGCACGCTCAGCCGCACCGTCCCGTCGTCGCCGTAGGTCAGGGTCACCCGGGCCGAGGTCGCCGCCGCGTGCTTGCGGACGTTGGTCAGCCCCTCCTGCGCCGACCGGAACAGGGACTCCTCGGCCTCCGCGGGCAGCCGCCGCTCGGTGCCGACGACCTCGAGCGTCGCGGGGACGCCGGCCGCGGAGACCTCCGCGGTGAGCGCCTCGAGGGCGGTGCGCAGCGGCGGCGACGTCCGGGGCTCGCGCAGCGTGGCCACCGACCGGCGGACCTCGGCCAGCGCCTCGCTGGCCTGCTGCTGTGCCTTGGCGAGGACCTCGTCGGCGCGGCCGGGGTCCGACGGCAGCACGGCCCGGGCGGCCTGCACCTGCATCTGCACGACGGTCAGGTGGTGGCCGAGGCCGTCGTGGATGTCGCGGGCCAGCCGGTTGCGCTCCCGCGTCGTCGCCAGCTCCTCGGCCTGGGCGGCGTACCCGCGCAGCCGCTCGTTCGCCTCGGCCAGCTCGGCCCGGGCCTGCTGCTCCCGCTGGAGCAGTGCGGTGACGACCGCGGTGAAGACCGCCGCGCCCAACATCCCGAGGCCGTTGCGCGCGAAGTCGGCCCAGCCCATCCCGGCGTGCACGAGGGGGACCAGTGCCGTGACCACGGCAGCGGCCGGCAGCGGCAGGAGCAGCACGCTCTGCGCGACCAGCACGAGCAGCAGCAGGGTCGCCCCCACCCCGGCGTGCGCCGCCCCGAACATCAGCACGCCGAGGGGGAGCTGCAGGCACACGTGGCCGGCGGTCAGCCAGTACCGGCGCGGCACGGGCTGACCGGCCAGCCAGGGCAGCGCGACGAGCGCGTGCGCCGCGAACGTCACGCCGAGGGCGACGGCGAGCAGCGGGCGCGGGTCGTCGGTCGCCTCGACCACGACCGTGAGCAGCGCGAGGCACGTCAGCACCGCGAGAGCGCGGGTCACGTGATCACTCTCGCAGGTGCAGCGGCGGTTGCGCGGGGGACGACGCGTCCCCCGCGCCCCGCGGCGGCTAGCCCCGGGGCTTGACCTCGCCCATGGGGCCGAAGCCGCTGACCTCCGGGGCGTCGATGTAGATGATCTGCGGCTGCTCGGCGACCAGGTCGGACATCCAGTCGAACGCGGCCTTGGCGTGCGGGGTGGCGACGTGCGAGGCGCCGGCCTCGGAGTCCCGGAAGCCCTCGATGCAGACGAAGGTGTTCGGGTCCTCGACGCTGCGGGACCACTCGAAGAACAGGCTGCCCTCCTCGGCGTTCACCGCCCGGGCGTACTCGTCGGCGTGGGTCCGGAACTCGTCGATGCGGTCGGGCCGGACGGGCATCTTGATGACGATCAGGATCATGTCGGTCTCCTCTGTCTGGACTCGGTCACAGGGGATCGAGGCGGCGGCGCAGGAGGCAGAACTCGTTGCCCTCCGGATCGGCCAGCACGTACCAGCTCTCCGCGCCGGACTGTCCCACGTCCGCCCGGGTGGCTCCCAGGGCGAGCAGCCGTCCCAGCTCGGCGTCCTGGTCGCGGTCGGTGGGACTGACGTCGACGTGCAGCCGCACCTTCCCCGGCGTCGGCTCGGCCACCGGGGCGAAGACCAGCGTCGGCGCCGGACCGCCGAAGCCGGCGGCCGGACCGATCTCCACGGCACCGTCCTCCTCGCGGCCGAGGACCCCGTACCCGAGGACCTCGGCCCAGAAGGCCGCCAGCGCCTCGGGATCGCGGCTGTCCACCACGAGTTCCGAGAAACGGCAGGCCATGGGGGCACGGTAGGTCCTCCTCGGCACGGGCGCGCGCAGAGCGGCGACTAGCCTCGGAGCGTGCGCATCGTCCGCTTCGCCTCGCCCTCGGGCATGTCCTTCGGTGTCCTCGACGGCGACGGCCAGGTCGCCCAGATCGAGGGCCACCCGTTCGGCACCATCTCCTTCACCGGCCAGCGCCACGCGCAGGCCGACGTGCGGCTGCTCTCGCCGATCCTGCCGAGCAAGGTGGTGGCCGTCGGCAAGAACTACGCGGCGCACGTCGAGGAGATGGGCACCGGCGACGCCCCGTCGCAGCCGCTGCTGTTCCTCAAGCCGTCGACGACGGTCATCGGCCCGGGCGACGCCATCCGCATCCCGCCGGGCAGCACCAACGTCCACCACGAGGTCGAGCTGGCCGTCGTCATCGGCGCCCGCGGCGCCCGCCACGTCACCCCGGAGCAGGCGCTGGGCAGCGTGTTCGGCTACACGATCGCCAACGACGTCACCGAGCGGGACATGCAGGCCAGCGACGGGCAGTGGACCCGCGCCAAGGGCTTCGACTCCTTCTGCCCGCTGGGCCCGTGGATCGAGACCGACCTCGCCGGCCTCGGCAAGGACCCCGCCGACCTCGAGGTCACCTGCACGGTGGACGGCGAGCTGCGCCAGTCCGGCCGCACCAGCCAGCTGCTCTTCGGCATCCCGACGCTGGTCTCCTACATCTCGCAGGTGATGACCCTGCTGCCCGGCGACGTCGTGCTCACCGGCACCCCCAGCGGCGTGGGTCCGATCCGGCCCGGCCAGCGGGTGGAGTGCGCCATCGAGGGCCTGGGGTCCCTGGTCAACGGCGTCAGCGGCGCCGACACCACCTCCACCGCCGGCGGCCTGCGGTGACCGCCGTCCGCACCCGCTTCTGCCCGTCGCCGACGGGCACGGTGCACGTCGGCCTGCTCCGGACCGCGCTGTTCAACTGGGCGCACGCCCGGCACACCGGCGGCACGTTCGTCTTCCGCATCGAGGACACCGACGCCTCCCGCGACTCCGAGGAGTCCTACCGGCACCTGCTCGACAGCCTGCGCTGGCTGGGCCTGGAGTGGGACGAGGGCCCGGAGGTCGGCGGCCCGCACGGGCCCTACCGGCAGTCCGAGCGGCACGAGGTCTACCGCGAGGTCGCCCAGAAGCTGCTGGCGGCGGGGCACGCCTACGAGTCCTTCTCCACCAACGAGGAGGTCGAGGCCCGCCGGCTGGCCGCGGGGCAGGACCCGAAGCTCGGCTACGACAACGCCGACCGGTTCCTCACCGACGAGCAGAAGGCGGCCTTCCGCGCCGAGGGCCGCGAGCCGGTGCTGCGGCTGCGGATGCCCGACGAGGACCTCGCCTGGACCGACCTGGTCCGCGGGGAGATCCGCTTCGCCGCCGGCTCCGTGCCCGACTTCGTCATCGTCCGGGCCAACGGGGTGCCGCTCTACCCGTTCGTCAACCCGGTGGACGACGCCCTGATGGGCATCACCGACGTCCTGCGCGGGGAGGACCTGCTGCCCTCCACGCCGCGGCAGCTGGCGCTCTACGGCGCGCTGACCGACATCGGCGTCGCCTCCGGCGCACCGCGCTTCGGCCACCTGCCCTACGTGACGGGGGAGGGCAACAAGAAGCTCTCCAAGCGCGACCCGCAGTCCAACGTCGACGTCTACCGCGAGCGCGGCTTCGTCCCCGAGGGCTTCGCCAACTACCTCGCCCTGCTGGGCTGGTCGATCGCCGAGGACCGCGACGTCTTCTCGATGCAGGAGATGGTCGAGGCCTTCGACGTCACCCGGGTCAGCGCCAACCCGGCCCGCTTCGACCTGAAGAAGGCCGAGGCGATCAACGCCACCCACCTGCGCGCGCTGCCGGTGGCGGACTTCACCGAGCGGGTGGTGCCCTTCCTCGCCCGCGCCGGGCTGGTCGCCGAGCCGCCGACGGCCGAGCAGCGGCGCGTCCTCGAGACGATCGCCCCGCTGGCCCAGGAGCGCATGATCGTCCTCTCCGACGCCGTGGGGCTGCTCGGCTTCCTGTTCGTGGACGACGTCGAGGTCGACCCGGCGGCCGCGGCCAAGCAGCTGGCCGGCCCGGAGGCGACCGAGGTGCTCGACGCCGCGCAGGCCGCGCTGCGCGAGCTGCCCGAGTGGACGACGCCGGCCATCGAGGCCGCGCTCCGGGAGGCGCTCGTCGAGGGGCTGGGCCGCAAGCCGCGCCAGGCGTTCGGCCCGGTGCGCGTCGCCGTCAGCGGCCGCACGGTGTCGCCGCCGCTGTACGAGTCCATCGAGCTGCTGGGTCGCGAGCGCACCCTCGCCCGCCTCGCCGCGGCGCGGGCCGCCGTCCCCGGGTGACCGGATGAGCGCAGCGGGACCGCCCGGCTGGGCCGTGCCGGACGACGAGCCCTACACCGGGCCGCCGCCGACCGGGCCCTACGGAGCGCCGCCGTACGTCCCCGGGGCGCTGTACGGCGGGCACGCGCCGCCGGCCGCGGGGACGGCGGTCGGTCCGGTCCCGTGGCCGCTCGGACCGGTGCCGCTGCAGCCGGGGCCGCACACCGCCCCGCCGTGGGGGCCGCCACCCGCGCCGTGGGTGCCCCCGCCCGGGATGCGGTGGCAGCTGCCGCCGGGCACCCCGCCGCACGACGAACCGGTCGAGTACCTGCAGGCGATGCGCTCGCGCGACTGGCACTGGTGGCGGCCGCTGCTGGGCCTGCTGCTGTTCACCGCGGTCTACCTCGTCGCCACCCTCGCGGCGACCGCGGTGGTGTTCGTCGCCGGCTTCGCGACCGGGGTGCTGCCGGACCCCACGGCGATCGACCCGACCGACCTCACCGATCCCGGCCTGCTGCTGCTCACGAACATCTCACTGATCGTCGCCATCCCCTGCGTGTGGCTGTCGTGGGCCGCCGCGCACGGGATGCGGATCGGCTGGTCGTCGTCGGTGCTGGCCCGGCTGCGGTGGCGGCTGCTGGCGCCGTACACGCTGCTGGCGCTGCCCACGCTCGCTGCCGGGCTCCTGCTCAGCGTCCTGCTGGGCTTCGTGGCCGGGGACTGGGAGGCCACCGGCCCGGTCGACGGGTTCGTGTGGCTGCTGCTCGTCGTGCTGCTGACGACGCCGTTGCAGTCGGCCGCGGAGGAGTACGTGTTCCGCGGGTACCTCAGCCAGGCGATCGCCGGGTGGGTGGGCCGGCCCCGCGCGGGCGCGGTGGTGGCGGCGGTGCTGACCGCCGCGCTGTTCTCGGCGGCCCACCTGCCGCCCGACGTCTGGACGTTCCTGGACCGGTTCGCCTTCGGGCTGGCGGCCTCGGCGGTCGTCTGGCTCACCGGCGGCCTGGAGGCGGCGATCGTGCTGCACGCCGTCAACAACGTGGTGGTCTTCCTGCTGGCCGGGTCGCTGGGGGAGGGCGTGGCCACCGACGCCGTCCCGGCCGGGACCGGCGTGCTCGTGGTGCTCATCGACCTGCTGGCCATGGCCGCGTACGTCGGCCTGGTCGTGCGCACCCGCCGGTGGCTGCGGCCGGAGGTGCGGACCGCCGCGCTCGACCTGCGACCACCGTCACCGTGGGGGGTGCCCGGACCACCCCCGGGCATCGGGTATGGTGGTATGCAGCGCCGCGAGGTGCAGCACCACCCTTGGGGTATGGGGTAATTGGCAGCCCGACGGTTTCTGGTTCCGTTAGTCTAGGTTCGAGTCCTGGTACCCCAGCGAGGAAGACGTCTGCCTGGAGACACAGTTCCTCAGCACCACCCGCACGGCCCCGTCGTCTAGCGGCCCAGGACGCCGCCCTCTCACGGCGGTAGCGAGGGTTCGAATCCCTTCGGGGCTACAGCGAGCGAGAGCCCCCGGCCACCCGGCCGGGGGCTCTCGTCGTCCTCGGGCCGCCCACCCCGGTGCGCGGGCCACCGACGGCGCGTGGCAGCATGGAGACGCACGGCCCCGTCGTCTAGCGGCCCAGGACGCCGCCCTCTCACGGCGGTAGCGAGGGTTCGAATCCCTTCGGGGCTACAGCGAGCGAGAGCCCCCGGTCACCCGACCGGGGGCTCTCGTCGTCTCCGGTGCCGCCGGGGTGGCCGGGTCGCTGGGGCGGGTCTAGCGTCGGGACGCCGTTCACGCACAGTCACGAGCGGCGGGAAGGCAGGTCCCACCCGTGATCCGGACGAGTCGTCGGCTGGCCGACGGCCGGGAGATCCTCTACTTCGACGCCGGGGACACCGCGCCCCCGCACACCGCCGAGGACCCCCGTGACCTGCCCCCGGTCAGCACCCACTCGCAGCTGCGCCGGGACCCGCTGCTCGGCGAGTGGGTGGTCCTGGCCTCGCACCGGCAGACGCGGACCTTCCTGCCCCCGGCGGACCTCTGCCCGCTGTGCCCGACCCGGCCCGGCCGCGAACCCACCGAGGTCCCCGAGGCCGACTACCAGGTCGTCGTCTTCGAGAACCGCTTCCCGTCCCTGGCGACGGCCGTCGAGCGCGACGTCCCCCCGACCGCGCCCGGCGCCCCGCTGACCGAGCTGCACCCCGGCTTCGGCCGCTGCGAGGTCGTGGTCTTCACCAGCGAGCACGACCGGTCCTTCGCCACGCTCGGCGCCGACCGGGCCCGGCTGGTCGTCGACGTGTGGGCCGAGCGCACCGCCGAGCTGTCGGGCATCGACGGGATCGAGCAGGTCTTCGTCTTCGAGAACTCCGGCGAGGAGATCGGGGTGACCCTCTCCCACCCGCACGGGCAGATCTACGCCTACCCGTTCGTGACGCCGCGGGTGGAGAAGGTGCTGGCCTCGGTCGAGCGGCACCGGCGGGAGACCGGCGGCGACCTGTTCGCCGACGTGCTCACGGCCGAGCGCGCCGGGCCCCGCGTGGTCACCGCCAACGAGCACTGGACGGCGTTCGTGCCGGCCGCCGCCCGCTGGCCCTACGAGCTGCAGGTCTTCCCGCACCGGCGGGTGCCCGACCTGCCCGCGCTCACGGCTGCGGAGCGCGACGCCCTGGCCGAGCTCTACCTCGACGTGCTGGGCCGCTTCGCCCACCGCTTCGACACCCCGATGCCCTACATCGCCTCCTGGAACCAGGCCCCGGTCGGCCGCGGGCGCGAGGACTGGTGGCTGCACCTGCAGCTGTTCTCGTTGCGCCGGGCGCCGGGGAAGCTGAAGTACCTGGCCGGCTCGGAGTCCGGCATGGGCGCCTTCATCACCGACACGGTCCCGGAGGACGTCGCCGAGCAGCTGAGGAACGTGGGGACGGTGCGGTGACGGCGGCGGACGTGGCCCGGAAGGCGTTCACCGAGGCGTTCGGCGGGCCGCCCGAGGGGGTCTGGGCCGCGCCGGGCCGGGTGAACGTCATCGGCGAGCACACCGACTACAACGACGGCTTCGTGCTGCCGGTGGCGCTGCCGCAGACCACGCGCGCCGCGGTCGCCCGCCGGGACGACGGGCTGGTCGCCCTCGTCTCCGCGCAGCACCCCGACGACCGGGTGGAGGTGCCGGTCACCGAGCTCGCGCCCGGGCGGCCCGGTGGCTGGGCGGGCTACCCGGCCGGCGTCGTCGACGCGCTGCGCGACCGCGTGCCCGGCGGGGTGAGCGTCCTGGTCGACGGCGACGTCCCGGCCGGCATGGGGCTGTCGTCGTCCGCCGCGCTGTCCTGCTCGGTCGCGCTGGCGCTGCGCGACCTCGCCGCCCCCGACCTCGCCGTCGCCGACCTGGTCGACGTGGCGCGGCGGGCGGAGAACGACTTCGTGGGCGCGCCCACCGGCATCCTCGACCAGTCCGCGTCGCTGCTGTGCACCGCCGGGCACGCGCTGTTCCTCGACACCCGCGACCGAAGCACCGAGCAGGTGCCGCTGGACCTGCGGGCGGCCGGGCTGGAGCTGCTCGTCGTCGACACCGGGACGACGCACGACCACGCCACCGGCGGCTACGGCGACCGGCGCCGCGAGTGCGAGCGGGCCGCCGAGCGGCTCGGCGTGCGCGCCCTGCGCGACGTCCCGGACGTGGCCGCGCTGGCCCCGCTGGACGACGGCACCCCCGAGGGCGAGGTGCTGCTGCGGCGCGCGCGGCACATCGTCACCGAGAACGCCCGCGTCCTCGAGGTCGTGCGGATCCTGCGCGAGACCGCCGACCCCGGCGCGATCGGGCCGGTGCTCACCGCCGGGCACGCCTCGCTGCGCGACGACTTCCAGATCTCCACCGTCGAGCTCGACACCGCCGTGGACACCGCGCTGGAGGCCGGCGCCGCCGGCGCCCGGATGGTCGGCGGCGGCTTCGGTGGCAGCGCCGTGGTGCTGGTCGACGCCGACCGCACCGACGGCGTGGCGCGGGCGATCACCGATCGCTTCGCGCAGCAGGGCTTCACCCCGCCGCGGGCCTTCGCGGTCGTGCCCTCCGCAGGCGCCCGGCGCCTCGCCTGACCCACACGCTCCCACAGGAGGTCCCGACCCGTGGATGCGCTCCGCCTCGACGCCTCGTTCGTCGACTACCTGCTGGTCGTCGTCTACTTCGCGGTCGTGCTCCTGATCGGACTGGCCGCGCGCCAGCGGGTCTCCGACAGCCTCGACTTCTTCCTGTCGGGCCGGTCGCTGCCCGCGTGGGTGACCGGGCTGGCCTTCATCTCCGCCAACCTCGGTGCGGTCGAGATCATCGGCATGTCCGCCAACGGCGCGCAGTTCGGCATGCCGACCATGCACTACTTCTGGGTCGGCGCGGTCCCGGCCATGCTGTTCCTGGGCGTGGTGATGATGCCCTTCTACTACGGGTCGAAGGTGCGCAGCGTCCCGGAGTTCATGCGGCGCCGGTTCGGCACCGGGGCCCACCTGGTCAACGCGCTGTCGTTCGCGCTGGCCCAGATCCTCATCGCCGGCATCAACCTGTTCCTGCTCGCGACCATCGTCGAGTCGCTGCTGGGCTGGCCGCTGTGGGTCTCGCTGATCGTCGCCGCGGCCGTCGTCCTCAGCTACATCACCCTCGGCGGGCTGTCGGCGGCCATCTACAACGAGGTCCTGCAGTTCTTCGTCATCGTCGCGGCGCTGCTGCCGCTCACCCTGATCGGCCTGCACCGGGTCGGCGGGATCGGCGGTCTCGTCGACCGGGTCACCGAGGCCGGCAACGCCGAGCAGCTGCGGTCCTGGCCCGGCACCGAGCTGTCCACCTTCGAGAGCCCGGTGTGGTCGGTCATCGGGATCGTGTTCGGCCTGGGCTTCGTGCTCTCGTTCGGCTACTGGACGACGAACTTCGTCGAGGTCCAGCGCGCGATGGCGACCAAGTCGATGTCCGCGGCCCGGAGCACGCCGGTCATCGGCTCGTTCCCGAAGATGTTCGTGCCGTTCATCGTGGTGATCCCGGGCATCATCGCCGGCGTCCTGGTGCCGGAGATCCAGCAGCTCAAGGCCGGGCAGAGCAGTGAGCTCCAGTACAACGACGCGATGCTCGCGCTGATCCGCGACGTGCTGCCCAACGGCCTGCTCGGCGTCGCCATCGCCGGCATGCTGGCCGCGTTCATGGCCGGCATGGCCGCCAACATCTCGGCCTTCAACACGGTCTTCAGCTACGACCTGTGGCAGACGTACGTGAAGAAGGACGAGCCGGACCACTACTACCTGCAGGTCGGCCGCTGGGCCACGGTCGGCGCGACGGTCGTCGCCATCGGGACGGCGCTGATCGCCTCCGGTTACAGCAACCTGATGGACTACCTGCAGACGCTGTTCGGCTTCTTCAACGCGCCGCTGTTCGCCACGTTCATCCTCGGCATGTTCTGGAAGCGGATGACGGCGACCGCGGGGTGGGCCGGCCTGGTGTCCGGCACGCTCGCCGCCGTCCTCGTCGCCTTCCTCAGCGAGGACGCGTTCGGCGCGGCGTCGGTGGGCGTGATCCCGCTCAGCGGTCAGGGCGCGAGCTTCGTCGCCGCGAGCGCCGCGTTCGTCGTCGACATCGTCGTCAGCGTCGCGGTCTCCCTGGTGACCCGCCCGAAGCCGGTGGCCGAGCTCGCCGGGCTGGTCTACTCCGAGACGCCGCGCGAGCAGCGCACCGACCCCGACGCGCACCGGCTGCCCTGGTACCAGTCGCCGACCAAGCTGGCCGGGATCTCCCTGGTCATGGTGATCGTCCTCAACGTCGTCTTCCGATGACTGCCGCACCGCAGAGGAGCCGCACGTGAGCAACACCGGACAGCAGCCCCGGGCGCACCGGGCGGGGGCCTTCGACGTCCGCAACGTCATCGCCGGCCTCATCGGCTTCTACGGCGTCGTGCTGGTCCTCATGGGGCTGTTCAGCGACTCACCGGACGACCGGGCCAAGACCGGCGACTTCAACGCCAACCTGTGGGTCGGCATCGCCATGCTGGTCTTCGCCGCGGCGTTCGCCCTGTGGTCGCGGCTGCGCCCCGTGGTGGTCGATCCGGGCGCCGACGTCGCGGGGGACGAGGACCGGCCCGTCGGGCACTGAAGAAGGACCCTCCTGCCCCCCACCGCTCGCACGCTCGCGGCGGGTCCCTGCAGGAGGGCCACCGTCCTCCCCACCCTGCGCACGCTCAGGGCGGGGCCACGTCCGCGAGCGGACCCGGTCACTCGAGGACCGTGACCGGCACGCGCTGCACCAGGTTGTTGGCCATGCCCTGCCGGTTCCAGACCTGCTCGGTGGGCTGGCTCCCCTCGGCGTCGGTCGCCCGGACGAGCAGCTCCCAGGTGCCCGGTTCCGCCGTCCACGGGTAGCGCCAGGCCCGCCACGCGAAGGGGTGCGCCGGGTCGGCCGGGTCGAGCTCGGCGGCCGACCAGGTGGCCCCGCCGTCCGTGCTGACCTCGACGCCGGTGACCGGGGCCCGGCCCGACCAGGCCCGCCCGGTCAGCGGAACCGGTCCGGGGCGCAGGAAGCGCTCGCGGGTCATGAAGTCCGGCCAGCCGGGCGGGCTGAGCAGCGCGCGGGGCGCGATCCGGGTGACCGGCTCGCCGGGGTCGCCGGCGTCCACCTTGAGCCGGTAGGCCGTGGCGTTCTGGAAGCCGTCGAAGGGCCGGTCGAGGACCTCGACCCGGGTCAGCCACTTCACGTGCGCCATGCCGTACCAGCCCGGCACCAGCAGCCGCAGCGGAGCGCCGTGCTGGGGCGGCAGCGGCACGCCGTTCATCCCCCAGACCAGCAGCACCTCCGGGCGCATCGCCTCGGCCAGCGGCAGGCCGCGCGCGTAGTCCTGCTCGACGCCGCGCTCCACGCCGTGGTCGGCGCCGGTGAAGACGACGTCGACCGCCCCGTCGGCGATCCCGGCCTCCTCGAGCAGCGGGGCCAGCGGCGTGCCGGTCCACTCGGCGGTGCCGACGGCCTCCAGCAGCCACGGCTGGCTCACCGGCCGCGGCTCGAAGCGGGCACGGCCGTTGCCGGCGCACTCGAGCAGCACCCGGGAGGTCACGGCGGGACGGCGGTGCAGGTCCTCCAGCGTCAACCGCAGCGGGCGGCCGACGGCGCCGCCGACCTCGAGCGACCAGGTGGCCGGGTCGACGGCGGGGATGTCGTAGTGGGTGAGCACGTAGTGCAGCCCCGGCGGCGTGACGTCGTAGCGCAGCGCCTCCAGCGGCATCCCGTGGTTGCGGGTGGCCAGGGCCAGCTCGTCGAGGCCGATGCCCTCCCCGGGCTCGGCGATCCGGGCGCGGCCGCGGTGGGTGGGCTCGGTGGCGGTCATGCCCCCAGTCTCGACCGGGGGACCGCGGAGGGGAACTGCCCGGGCGGCCAGGCGGCTGCGCAGCGGCCTCCGGCCGCCATCTGGGGGGATGGCCCGCGCCGTCCCCTCCCGGGTCGATCACGGGCTCCCGGCAGGCGGCATGCGCAGACCCGCCGCGAGGCCCTGCAACGACCCCGTGGTCGACGCCGCCAGAGCGGAGCGGACGGGTGGCAGGGGGTCTCCCTCAGCGGGCGGCGCGCGAGATGGCGCCGGCGGCCTCGAGCACCGCGCCGACCACCTCCGGGGCGGGACGGCGACCCAGTCGCTCGACGGGCCCGGAGATGGAGACGGCGCCCAGGACCCCGCCCGCGGCGTCGCGCACCGGGGCCGACAGCGACGCGACCCCGGGCTCGCGCTCGGCGATGCTGTGCGCCCAGCCCCTGCGGCGGACGTCGAGCAGCGTGCGGGCGGTGAAGCTGGCGCTGGGCAGCAGCGGGGTGACCTCGTCGGCGGGGGCGAAGGCGAGCAGCGCGTGCGCGGCCGAGCCCGCCGTCATCGGCAGCCGCGCCCCCACCGGCACGGTGTCGCGCAGCCCGTGCGCCCGCTCGGCGGCGGCCACGCAGACCCGGCTGGCGCCGTCCCGGACGTAGAACTGGGCGCTCTCCCCGCTGGCGTCCCGCAGCGCGACCAGGTGCCGGCCGGCCAGCTCGGCGAGGTCGGCCACCCCGCGGCCGAGCTCGGCCAGTGCCGGGCCGGGCGCCCACGCGCCGGCCGGCGTGCGCCGGACCAGGCGGTGCCCCTCGAGGGCCACGGCCAGCCGGTGCGCGGTCGCCCGGGGCAGCCCGGTGCGCTCGACGAGCTCGGCGAGGGTCGCGGGCTCGGCGGCCACGGCGCGGAGGATGGCCACCGCTTTGTCCAAGACGGCGACGGGGTTAGGCTGTCCCACACAGCAATACTCGCATCCCACAGCGTGAGATGGCCAGCCCGGTCGTCCGCACCGGAGCGAGCCCCGACCCCGGAGGGACCAGCCGTGCCGAAGACCCTGGCGGAGAAGGTCTACGACGCCCACGTCGTGCGCAGCGCCGCGGGCGAGCCGGACCTGCTCTACATCGACCTGCACCTGGTGCACGAGGTGACCAGCCCGCAGGCGTTCGACGGCCTCCGCGCCGCCGGCCGCACGGTGCGCCACCCCGAGCTGACGATGGCGACCGAGGACCACAACGTCCCGACGCTGGAGATCCTCAAGCCCATCGCCGACCCGGTCAGCCGCGCGCAGGTCGAGGCGCTGCGGAAGAACGCCGCCGAGTTCGGCATCCGCCTGGCCCCGATGGGCGACCGCGACCAGGGCATCGTGCACGTCATCGGCCCGCAGCTGGGACTGACCCAGCCGGGCATGACGATCGTCTGCGGCGACAGCCACACCTCCACGCACGGCGCGTTCGGTGCGCTGGCGTTCGGCATCGGCACCAGCGAGGTCGAGCACGTGCTGGCCACGCAGACCCTGCCGCAGTACCGGCCCAAGCAGATGGCCGTGACCGTCAACGGCGTGCTGCCCGAGGGGGTGTCCTCGAAGGACGTCATCCTGGCCGTCATCGCCAAGATCGGCACCAACGGCGCCGCGGGCCACGTCATCGAGTACCGCGGCAGCGCCATCGAGGCCCTCTCGATGGAGGCCCGGATGACGATCTGCAACATGTCGATCGAGGCCGGCGCCCGCGCCGGGCTGATCGCCCCGGACCGGACCACCCTCGACTTCCTGCGGGGCCGCCCGCACGCCCCGCAGGGCGCCGACTGGGATGCCGCCGTCGAGTACTGGGAGACCCTGCGCACCGACGAGGGCGCGGTCTTCGACACCGAGGTCGTCCTCGACGCCGCCGAGCTCACGCCGTACGTCACCTGGGGCACCAACCCCGGCCAGGGCCTGCCGATCGCGGCGTCGGTCCCGGACCCCGCGGCGATCGCCGACGAGGGCGAGCGCCGCGCCGCCGAGCAGGCGCTGGCCTACATGGGGCTGACGCCCGGCACGCCGCTGCGCGAGATCGAGGTCGACACCGTGTTCCTCGGCTCCTGCACCAACGGCCGCATCGAGGACCTGCGCATCGCCGCCGAGCTGCTGCGCGGCAAGCACATCGACCCGGACACCCGGATGCTCGTCGTCCCCGGGTCGGTCGGGGTCAAGCTGCAGGCGGAGGCCGAGGGCCTGGACCGCGTGTTCACCGAGGCCGGCGCCGAGTGGCGCGGCGCGGGCTGCTCGATGTGCCTGGGCATGAACCCCGACCAGCTCAAGCCGGGGGAGCGGTCGGCCTCGACCAGCAACCGCAACTTCCAGGGCCGGCAGGGCAAGGGCGGGCGCACCCACCTGGTGTCCCCGTCGGTCGCCGCGGCCACCGCGCTGACCGGGAAGCTGACCGCCCCCGCCGACCTGGCCGACGCCCCCGTCCCGGCCACCGTCTGACCCGCACTGGAGCCCTGAGAGCCATGGACGCCTTCACCACGCACACCGGCACCGCGGCCCCCCTGCGCCGCAGCGCCGTCGACACCGACCAGATCATCCCGGCCGAGTACCTGAAGCGGATCACCCGCACCGGGTTCGAGGACGGCCTGTTCGTCGCCTGGCGCCGGAACGAGCCGGACTTCGTGCTCAACCAGCCGCAGTACGCCGACGCGTCGGTCCTCGTGGCCGGTCCGGACTTCGGCACCGGCTCCTCGCGCGAGCACGCCTGCTGGGCGCTGCTCGACGGCGGGTTCCGCGTGGTCATCAGCTCGCGGTTCGCCGACATCTTCAAGAACAACTCGACCAAGTCCGGGCTGCTCACCGTCGTCCTGCCGCAGGCCGAGGTCGAGGCGCTGTGGGCGGCGGTGGAGGCCGACCCCGCCACGCCGGTGACCGTCGACCTGCAGGAGCAGCGCGTCTCCTACGGCGGCCACAGCGTGCCGTTCGAGGTCGACGAGTACACCCGCTGGCGGTTGCTGGAGGGCCTCGACGACGTCGGGCTCACCGAGCGGCACCTGGCCGACATCGAGGCCTTCGAGGCCCGCCGTCCGGCCTGGCTGCCCAAGGCGCTGCCCGCCCTCCCCGCCTGAGGACGGGGCCGTCCGGCAGTGCGCTCGGGTGGCTGTCCACGACTTCCCACCCTCGCGCTGTTCCACCCGCGTGCGCGCCGCTGCAGCGGCGCGGAGGCGTCAGGAACAGCGCGACAGCGCGGCACTGCGCCGCCCGGTACGAGCGACCGCAGCAGCCACCACGCCGGGTGCCCGCGGCCTTCAGCGCAGGCCGGTGAAGGCCGGGTCCTCGGCGGCGTCGGCCGAGAAGTCCCGGTAGTAGTCGGCCGACAGCGCGCCCGGCCGCCCGCCCAGCACCCACGTGCTGCCCTTCGCAGCGGGCGGGTGCAAGGTGCCGGGAACGCCGGCGAAGCGGACGCCGAGGGCCGCCAGCACCGACGGGATCGCCCCGCCCTGGCTGCAGACGACGGCCACCCCCGGCTCCTCACGCGGGCCGAGCAGCCGCTCGACCGCGACGAGGGCCGCCTGCGGATCGGCGGCGTACTCTTCCTCGCCGAGCTGGGGCAGTGAGCCGATGCCCTGGCCCAGCCGGGCGGCCAGCGGCTCGAGGGTCTGCCGGCAGCGGACCCGCTCGGCGGTGAGCAGCTCCACGGGGGCGAACAGCGGGAGCACCCGCGCCAGCCGCGCCGCCTGCCGGCGGCCCTTGCCATCCAGCGGGCGCAGCTCGTCGGGGCCGTCCCAGTCGGACTTGCTGCCGGCCTTGGCGTGCCGGACCAGCAGCAGCGAGGGCTGCCGGGGGACGTCGGTGCGCGCCAGGTCGGCCAGCACGGCGCGGTCGTGGGCGTGGCTGACCAGCGCGCAGGCATCCTCGACCGGCAGCCAGCGCAGCTCGTCGACCTCGTCGTTGGGCTCGAACTCGCCGCCGACCACCCGCATCAGCCAGTAGTCGACCCGCTTGGGACCCTCCGGCACCTCGTACTCGGTGCGCACGCTGCGCCGTCCGACGACGACGTCCAGCCCGGTCTCCTCGGCCACCTCGCGCACCGCGGTCTCCAGCAGGTGCTCGCCCTCGTCGGGCTTGCCCTTGGGCAGCGACCAGTCGTCGTACTTGGGCCGGTGCACCAGCGCGGTCTCGAGGCCGCCGCCGTCCGCCGGGCGCCACAGGGCGCCACCGGCGGCGCGGACCAGACCGCCGGTCTCAGCCGGCATGGTCCACCGCCGCCGCCATCAGCGCGCCCTGGTAGTCGCACTCGCCGGTGCGGGTCCAGGTGCCGTCGCTGCCCAGCTCCCAGCAGCGCACGCCCTCGGCCATCGCCGCGTCGAACATCCCCTGCAGCTCCCGCTCGGCGGTCTCGTCGCACACCCGCAGCAGCACCTCCACGCGGCGGTCGAGGTTGCGGTGCATGAGGTCGGAGCTGCCGATCCACCACTCGTCGTCCCCACCGCCGGCGAACCACATCGCCCGCGAGTGCTCGAGGAACCGGCCCACGATCGAGCGCACCCGCACGTTGTCCGACAACCCGGGGACGCCGGGCCGCAGCGAGCAGATGCCGCGGATGAGCAGCTCCACGGGGACACCGGCCGACGACGCGTCGTAGAGGGCGTCGATGAGCTCCTCGTCGACCAGCGAGTTCACCTTGATCCGGATGCCCGACGGCCGGCCCTCGCGGGCGTGGCGGGCCTCCCGCCGGATCTTCTCCACCAGCCCGGGACGGATGCCGTGCGGGGCGACCATCAGCCGGCGGTAGGTGGTCTGCCGGGAGTAGCCGGTGAGGGTGTTGAACAGGTCGGTGAGGTCGGCGCCCACCCGGGGGTCGGCGGTGAGGATGCCGAGGTCCTCGTAGAGCCGCGCGGTCTTCGGGTTGTAGTTGCCCGTGCCGATGTGGCAGTAGCGGCGGATCACGCCGCTCTCCCGGCGCACCACCAGCGCCGTCTTGCAGTGGGTCTTGAGCCCCACCAGCCCGTAGACGACGTGGCAGCCGGCCCGCTCCAGCGAGCGGGCCCAGCTGATGTTGGCCTCCTCGTCGAAGCGCGCCTTGATCTCCACCAGGACGACGACCTGCTTGCCCGCCTCCGCGGCGTCGATGAGCGCGTTGACGATCGGGGAGTCACCCGAGGTGCGGTACAGCGTCTGCTTGATCGCCAGCACGTTCGGGTCGGCGGCCGCCTGCTCGATGAAGCGCTGCACGCTGGTCGCGAACGAGTGGTACGGGTGGTGGACGAGCACGTCGCCCTCCCGCAGGGTCGCGAACACGCTCTTGGGCGTCTCGCCCTCCGACAACCGCGGGTGGGTGGCCGGCACGAACGGCTCGTCCTTGAGCTCCGGCCGGTCGAGGCCGTAGAGCTCCCACAGCGCGGCGAGGTCGAGCAGGCCGGGCACGTGGACGACGTCGGAGCCGTCCACCTCCAGCTCGCTCATGAGCACGTCGAGGATCCGCGGGTCCATCGGCTCGGCGACCTCCAGCCGCACCGCCGGGCCGAAGCGGCGGCGGGCCAGCTCGCGCTCCAGGGCCTGCAGCAGGTCCTCGTCGCGGTCCTCCTCGACCTCCAGGTCGGCGTTGCGGGTCACCCGGAACAGGTGGTGGTCGATGACGTCGAGGCCCGGGAACAGCTGCTGCAGGTGCGCGGCGATGAGGTCCTCGAGCGGCAGGAAGGTGGCGTCGCGGTCGGAGCTGGCGACCCGCACGAACCGGGGCACGTTGTTGGGCACCTTGAGCCGGGCGAAGCGCGGCGCGCCGGTGTCGGGGTCGCGCACCTGGACGGCGAGGTTCAGCGACAGCCCGCTGATGTAGGGGAAGGGGTGCGCCGGGTCGACCGCCAGCGGGGTCAGCACCGGGAAGACCTGGTCGCGGAAGTACTCCCGCAGCCGCTTGGCCTCGTGCTCGGCCAGCTCACCCCAGTGCACGATCCGGATCCCGGCCTCCTCCAGGCGCGGGGAGATGTCCTTGGTGAAGACGTCGGCGTGCCGGTGCACCAGGTCGCGCGTCCGCTCGGTGACCCGCGCCAGCTGCTCGCGGATGGTCAGCCCGTCGGGGGAGCGCACCGTCAGACCGGTGCTCTGCCGGCGCTTCAGGCCGGCGATGCGGACCATGTAGAACTCGTCGAGGTTGCCGGCGAAGATCGCCAGGAACTTCACCCGCTCCAGCAGCGGCAGGGAGTCGTCCTCCGCCAGCTCCAGCACACGGGCGTTGAAGTCCAACCACGACAGCTCGCGGTTGATGTACCGGTCGGCGGGGGCGCCGGGTCTGGTCGAGGGCACGGGCTCATCGTGCCGCAGTCCGGTTGCCGGTGGGTCGCCGGCAACGGGTCAGCCGGGCGGCCGGGCGGCTCCGCCCAGCAGCGCCGCGGTGTGCGGGCCGACGCCCAGCGCCCGGGCGGCCTCCAGGTCGCCGGGTGTGTCGACGTCCCGCTGCAGCCCCGGCCAGCCACCGGTCAGCGGGACGGCGCCACCGGCCGCGTGCCGCTGCGCCGACCCGGCTCCGAAGGCGGGGGAGAGGGCGGTGCCGACGGCGGTGAGCAGCGTCGTCCCGGTGCCCTGCGCGTCGGCGACGAAGCAGCGCGCCGCGACCTCCGCCGCGGCGAGGGCGGCGGTCAGCTCCTCCGGGCGCAGCGCCGGCAGGTCCGAGGAGAGCGCGGCCACCGCGGCGGCCCCGGTGACGCGGGCGCCGTGGGCGAGCGCCGGGTTGAGGCCCCGGTCGGGCTCGTCGGGCACCGTGGCGGCGCCCAGCCGGGTCACCGTCCCGGCGGCCGCGGGGTCGTCGGTGACGACGAGGACGGCGGCGACGGCGGGCGAGGCCAGGGCCGCCGCCACGGTGTCGGCCAGCAGCGCCAGGACCAGCCGGTCGTGCGCGGTCCCCGGCGGACCCTCCAGGCCCGCGGGCAGCGGGGTCAGGCGGGTCTTGGCCAGCCGCAGCCGCTTGGCCGGGACGACGACCGACCACGCGCGCACGGCCACAATGTGAGCACACCGGCGGAGGGCGCCGACCGGCCGGACCGGACCCCGGTGCGCCGCGCGGACCGGTCCGGGCCACGATGGGTCCTCAGGACGTCGCCGGTCCGGCCGGGGCCGGGCGGGCAGGAGGGAGGAACCGGTGACGCAGGACGGGTCCCCGGGGACCGGGGGATCGCGCCGCACCGGAGCCCCGTCGTCGCGGTGGCGCACCCGCCGGCCGCTGCCGCCGGCCCTGGCGCTGTGCGTCGCGGTGGTCTACCCGGTCACGGGGCTGCTGTTCCGGATGCGCTACCGGCACGCCGAGCGCTTCCCGCGCACCGGCCCGGTCCTCCTGGTGGCCAACCACGTGTCGGTGCTCGACCCCCTGGCCTGCGCCCGGCTGGTCTGGGACTGCGGCCGCGTGCCGCACTTCCTGGCCAAGGAGGCGGTCTTCACCGGGCTCGCCGGGCGGATCCTGCGCGCCGCCGGGCAGATCCCGGTGGCCCGCGGCCGGGCCGACGCGCGCAACTCGCTGGCGGCCGCCGAGGCCGACCTCGCCGCCGGCAACGTCGTGGTCATCTACCCCGAGGGGTCGGTCACCCGCGACCCCGACTGGTGGCCCATGGAGGCCCGCACCGGGGTCGCGCGACTGGCGCTGACCACCGACGCCGTCGTCCTGCCGGTGGCCCAGTGGGGGCCGCAGCGGCTGCACGACTACCACACCAAGCAGCTGCACCCGCGGCTGCGCACGCGCGCCGACCACCTGGTCGGCGAGCCGGTGGACCTCACCGACCTGCGCGCGCAGGTGCGCGCGGGCCGGCCGCTGACCGGGGAGCTGCTGCGCGAGGTGACCGACCGCATGATGGCCTGCGTGCGCGACCAGCTGGCCGAGCTCCGCGGGGAGCCGGTGCCCACCTCGACCACCCCCCACCCGCGGCGCACGCTGCCCGGCGACCTGCCCGGGAGCGCCGCGTGAGCCGCAGCATCGGCACGCGGGCCGCCGTCCTGGGGGCCGGCTCCTGGGGGACCACCTTCGCCAAGGTGCTCGCCGACGCCGGCTGCTCGGTGGTGCTGCACGCCCGCCGCCCGGAGCTGGCGCACGCGATCGGCGAGACCCGGGAGAACCCCGACTACCTGCCCGGCATCCGGCTGCCCGACCGGCTGCGCGCCACGGCCGACGCCGCCGAGGCGCTCGCCGACGCCGCGATCGTGGTGCTCGCCGTCCCCTCCCAGTCGCTGCGGGCCAACCTCACCGAGTGGGCGCCGCTGCTGCCCCCCGACGCCGTGCTGCTCTCGCTGATGAAGGGTGTCGAGCTGGGCACCACCAAGCGGATGAGCCAGGTGATCGGCGAGGTCACCGGCGCCGGGCCCGACCGGGTCGCCGCGCTGTCCGGCCCCAACCTGGCCCGCGAGATCGCCGAGGAGCAGCCGGCCGCGACCGTGGTGGCCTGCGAGGACCACGACCGCGCGGCGCAGGTGCAGGCCGCCTGCCACACCCCCTACTTCCGTCCGTACACCAACCAGGACCTGGTGGGCTGCGAGCTCGGCGGCGCGGTCAAGAACGTCATCGCGCTGGCCTGCGGCATCACCGAGGGCATGGGCTTCGGCGACAACACCCGGGCCTCGCTGATCACCCGCGGGCTGGCCGAGACCGCCCGGCTGGGCGCGGCCCTGGGCGCCGAGCCCGCCACGTTCGCCGGGCTGGCCGGTCTGGGCGACCTGGTGGCCACCTGCAGCTCCCCGCTGTCGCGCAACCGCACCTTCGGCGAGCGGCTGGGGCGCGGCATGTCGGTGGAGGAGGTGCAGCGGACCACCCGGCAGGTCGCCGAGGGGGTGAAGAGCTGCCAGCCCGTGCTGGACCTGGCGCGGGCGCACGGGGTCGACATGCCGCTGACCGAGGCCGTCGTCCGGGTGTGCCACGACGGCGTCCCGGTGACGCAGATCGTCAAGGACATCATGTCCAGGGAGGCCAAGCCCGAGTGACCGCGTCGACCAGAGCGGAGCGCACGTGAGCGAGCTGCCGGAGGAGTGGGGCGACGGCACCCGCTCGGTCCGTGCCGGTGAGGACGCGCCCGTGCCGGGCGCGCCGCTGCGGCCCTCGCCGGTCTTCGCCGCGCCGTTCCACCTCGGGGACCGGCCACCGCGCGCCGACGGGGCGGACGCGTACGCGCGCACCGAGCACCCCACCCTCCGCGCCTTCGAGGCGGCCGTGGGCGAGCTCGACGGCGGTCGCTGCCTGTCCTTCGCGACGGGCATGGCCGCGGTCACCGCCGCGCTCATGGCCTGCGCGAGCGCGGGGGACCGGGTGGTCCTGCCTGCCGACGGCTACTACACGACCCGGCTGCTGGGACGTGAGGAGCTCGACCGGCTGGGCCTGCGGGTGGAGTACGTGCCGACGCCGGAGATCGAGGGCCGCGCCGCCCGTGGGGAGCTCCGGGGTGCCCGGCTGGTGATGCTGGAGACGCCGAGCAACCCCCAGCTCGACGTCTGCGACGTCGCCTCGGTCGCGGAGGCGACCCGGGACGCCGGCGCGCTGCTCGCCGTCGACAACACCACCGCCACGCCGCTGGGCCAGCGTCCGCTGGCCCTCGGTGCCGACCTCACCATCGGGGCGGACACCAAGGCGCTGACCGGGCACAGCGACCTGCTGCTCGGGCACGTGAGCACCACCGATGACGCGGTGTACGCGCGCCTGAAGAGCTGGCGGGACCACACCGGCGCGACCCCGGGGCCGTTCGAGGCATGGCTGGGCCACCGCTCGATGGCCACGCTCGACCTGCGGCTGACCCGCCAGGCGGAGAACGCCCGCGCCGTCGCCGAGCTGCTGGCCGCCCATCCCCGGGTGACCGGCGTCCGGTGGCCCTGGCGGCCGGAGGACCCCTCGTTCCCGCTGGCCTCGAGGCAGATGGCCCGTCCGGTGGGCGTCGTCTCGGCGGTGCTGCCCGACGAGGCCGCCGTCGCGCGGCTGGTCGCCACCAGCCGGCTGTGGGCGGCGGCCACCAGCTTCGGTGGTCTGCACAGCACGCTGGACCGGCGGGCCCAGTGGGGCGGGGACGACGTCCCGCCGGGCTTCGTCCGGTTCTCCTGCGGCATCGAGGACACCACCGACGTGGTCACCGACCTCGCCATCGCGCTGGACGCCGCCCTCGGGGGCCTGTAGCACCCGGTGACGTCGTGGAGCGGCCCCGTCCCGGGCACCGCCCTGAGCCTGCGAGGGGTGGGGAGGACGGGGTCCTCTTTCAGGCGGCCGCGGCGAACTCGGCCCGCCGGCGGCGAGCCGCCCGGGCGGTCAGCCACAGGCTCACCCCGACGTAGTACCCGAGGTAGGCCAGCGACAGGGCCACCACGATTGGGTGCGGGTCGGGCACCTGCACCAGCAGGACGGCGTAGGTGGCCAGCCAGACGGCCGTCAGCGCCAGGCTCAGCCCGCGCAGTGCCTTCGTCCGCGACGGGTAGAGGTAGCGCACCGGCACGAACACCAGCGCCGAGCACACGACGAGCACCGTGGCGACCACCGCCGGGGCCAGGTCGAGGACGACGGCGTAGAAGGCGACCACGTTCCAGTAGCTCGGGAAGCCCAGGAACGCGTGGTCCTCGGTCTTCGCGTCGACCCGGCAGAACTGGTAGCAGGAGGCCAGCAGCGGCAGCGCGGCGACGACCCACCCCGCGGCGCCGCCGGGCAGCGACCCGGTCGTCCACAGCAGCACCACCGGCGCGAAGGCGTACGTGAGGTAGTCGACGATGTCGTCGAGCCGGGCGCCGTCGAACCAGGGGATCGTCTCCTTGACCCGCAGCCGGCGGGCCAGCATCCCGTCGGTGCCGTCGACGACGAGGGCCACCAGGCCCAGCCACAGGGCGGCCACCGCGTCGCCGTCGAACGCGGCCAGCACGATGAGCAGCCCGAGCACCGAGCCGATCGCGGTGTAGAGGTGGACGGCGGCCCCCGCCAGGCGCAGCCTGCGCGAGGTCGTCGCCGTTCCGGCTGCGTTCATCGGGTCGAGGTTCCCACATCCGGACGCGATAGGTCCGTCCTGCCCGTCGTCCGGGCGCGGTGGAGGGCCTCGACTAGGGTCGGCCGCGATGAGCGGACAGGCGGGCAAGCGGCGGATCGCGGTGGTCTTCGGCGGCCGCAGCGCGGAACACCCCATCTCCTGCGTCTCCGCCGGGGCCGTCCTCGCGGCGCTGGACCCGGACCGGTACGACGTCGTCCCCGTGGGCATCACCCGCGACGGCGGCTGGGTGCTGACCGACCCGGGGCAGCGGCTGGCGATCGTCGACGGCGCGCTGCCGGAGGTCGCCGGCGGGACCCCGGTGACGCTGGTCGGCGACCCGAGCGGGCGCGGCCTGCAG
Source organism: Geodermatophilus sp. SYSU D00779 (assembly GCF_054050595.1). Taxonomy (NCBI): domain Bacteria; kingdom Bacillati; phylum Actinomycetota; class Actinomycetes; order Geodermatophilales; family Geodermatophilaceae; genus Geodermatophilus; species Geodermatophilus sp. SYSU D00779. Next base: position 92,458 of record NZ_JBJGZQ010000002.1, on the reverse strand, counting down.
CGCCTGGACGGCACGGGGGAGCGGATCGCCGTGGACGTCGTCTTCCCCGTGCTGCACGGCGCCTACGGCGAGGACGGCACCATCCAGGGGCTGCTGGAGATGAGCGGCATCCCCTACGTCGGCTCGGGCGTCTTCGCCAGCGCGGCGTCGATGGACAAGGAGTTCACCAAGAAGCTCCTCACCGCCGCCGGGCTGCCCCAGGGCGACCACGTGGTGCTGCGCGACCCCTCCGGGGCGCTGTCGCCCGACCCCACGCTGCTCGACGACCCCACCCGGGAGCGTCTGGGCCTGCCGGTGTTCGTCAAGCCCTCGCGGGCCGGCTCCAGCATCGGGATCACGAAGGTCACCGACTGGGCGCAGTTGCCCGAGGCCGTCGCGACCGCCGCCGCGGTCGACGCCAAGGTGGTCGTCGAGGCCGCCGTCCCCGGGCGGGAGATCGAGTGCGGCGTCCTGGCCACGCCCGGCGGCGGGCTGCCGCAGGCGAGCCTCCCGGCGGAGATCCGGCTGCACCCGGGCACGGACTGGTACGACTTCGCGGCCAAGTACCTCGACGACGCCGCGGACTTCGACGTCCCCGCGGACCTCACCCCCGAGCAGACCCGGGCGGTGCAGGAGGCGGCCTGCCGCGCGTACCTGGCGATGGACTGCCGCGGCCTGGCGCGGGTCGACTTCTTCCTCGGCACCGGCCCCGACGGCGCCGAACGGCTCGTGGTCAACGAGGTGAACACCATGCCGGGGTTCACGCCGATCTCGATGTACCCGCGGATGTGGGCGGCCTCGGGCGTCGACTTCACCGCGCTGGTGGACCGGCTGGTCGAGGTCGCCCTGGCCGTCGCGCCGACCGCCGCCGGCCACCCGACGTTGGACGGCACCCGGGCGTGAGCCCGGTGGCGGCCGTCCGGCGCGGCGGGCTGGCGCTGCTGCTGGCCCTGCTGACCGGCTGCGCCACCTCGACGGACGGCGACTCCTCCGCCGCACCGGCCGCGGCGACACCGGACACGCCCCGGCAGCTCGAGGGCCTCGTCGTCCCCGCGGTGCCCTCCGGCCTGCCGCGCGTGCCCGACGACGCCCTCTCACCCCCGGCCGGGGAGAAGCTGGTCGAGGACGTCGCCGGCTACGCCGAGGACGCCGCCCGTGAGCGCGAGGTGCTCGACGACTACGGCTACCGCTTCGGCTGGGAGCGCTACTGGGGCTCGGGATCCGGGCCGCTGACCACCGTCGCTGCCCACCAGTTCGAGACGACCGACGGCGCCGCGGCGTTCACCGCGGACCTGGCCGCCCACGAGGCCGAGGTCTACGGCGGCCTGCTGCGCGAGGACCCGCCGGACCTGCCCCCGGGCTGCCGGCTGCTGCAACTCGAGGAGGGCGCCCCGGCGGCGGGGGTGGCTGCACCGGCCGCTCTCGCCTGGTGCGCGCGCGGGGCGTTCAGCGTGGCGGTCACCGCCGTCTCCGGGTCGGTGGAGTCGGCGACCGCGGAGGTCCGGGCCGTCGTGGCGGCCCAGCTGGAGCGCCTCCCGTCCCCGTGAGCCGGGGCTCCCGGTGGGCGGGGTGTCCGACGAGGCTGTGCCGGCCGTCACGGTCCGGTGAGCGACTCCTCGACGAGCTCAGCGGCCCGCCCCGCGCCACCGGCCGCGGCGAGGTCCTGCGACAACCGCTGTGCCGTCTCGCGCATCGCGGGCTCGGCGAGCACCCGGTCGACGGCGTCCCGGACGCGCGCCGCGCGGGGGTGACCGGTGCGGAGGTCCACACCGACGCCGCTCCACGCCACCCGCCGGGCCACCTCGGGCTTGTCCAGGTCCGCGCCTGCCACGACGAGCGGGACACCGGCCGCGACCGAGGCCAGGACGCTGCTCCAGCCGCCGTTGCTCACCATGACGTCGACCAGGGGCAGCAGCAGGTCGTAGGGCAGGAAGGGTGCGACGCGGGCGTTGGGCGGCACGGGTCCGAGAGACCCCGTGGTGTCCCGGCCCGTGGTCGCCACGACGAGCGCGCCGCTGTCGGCCAGACCGGAGAGCGCGGGCCGGAGGAGGTCCCCGGGGTCGACGTGCAACGTGCCCTGGGAGACGTGCACCACGGGTCGGCCCTCGGCCCGGGCCTCGACCAGCTCGGACCACCACTGGGGCAGCTCCTGGGAGACACCCGGCGAGGGCGGCGGGGCGAGCCGGCCGACGTAGTGGACCCACGCCGGCAGGTCCGGCCGGGGGTAGTCGAAGCCGGGGACACCCTGGGCGAGCACCAGCCGGGTGGAGAACAACCCGTCGAAGCCGGACACCGGGGCCGGACCGAGGCCCACCTGGGCGCGGACACCCGTGATGATCGGGTCGAGCAGCCGGCGGGTCCCGGCGCCGGCCAGGGCCCGGAGTGCGGCGTCCCGGGCTCGTCCGGCCGCCGTGGACGCAGGTCCCAGTCGCATCCCCGGCGGCGGCAGGTGTCGGCTGGCCAGCACGAGCGGGATCACCGCCACGGTGGCGAACGGGAGCCCCAGCACCTCGGCGGCCAGAGCACCACCGACGGACATCTGGTCGGTGACGATCGCGTCGGGGCGGACCCGCTCGGCCAGCGTCACCAGGTCCCGAACCTGACCGGCGCCGGTGCCCAGGACGACGTGCTCGCCGTTGGCCCGACCCGCCCGGACTCCCTTGCCGGTGCCCACCTGCGGGAAGGTGGCGGCGAGGTCGGCGTCGTCGAAGTCGGGCGCCTGCCGCCACGGTTCCCAGCGCGCGCCCACCGCGGCGAAGCGCGGCGCGTATTTGGCGCCGGTGTACACCACGACGTCGTGACCGCGGCCCACCAGCTCGGCTGCCAGGGCCAGCGTCGGGGTCACGTGTCCGGCGAACGGCATCACCGACAGGACGAACCGGGCCATCAGCTCGCTGCTCGCCTCAGCGGGTCACCCGGTGCGCGGCGGATGTCGGCACCGCACTGATGGCCGGAGCGACGAGGGCGTCCCGCACCCGTGCCTGCGCTGATCGACGCGGATCCCATCCCGGTTCCTCGGGGTCGCCGGCTCAGCCGCCGGCGTCGACCGGCTGGGCGGGGAGCGTCCCGGTGATGACCGGGCCGAGGGCGGTGACCGGTGCGGAGTCGGTGTCCGCGGAGACGGTCACCTGCAGGTAGACCGGCCGGTCGACGGCGGTCCAGACGATGCTGTCCGGGTCGGTGGTGTCGACCAGCCACTCGACGCCGTTGACCTGGATGAGCGGGGACGTCGGCTCCAGCGCGGCGGGCCGCTCGACACCGCAGACGAGCACCACCGGCGGCTCGCCCCAGGCGTAGGCGTACGGGGAGTCGGACTGGACCGGGCGGGACTGCTCGCCGGCCAGTTCCAGCGGCAGGGCGCCCATGAGCGCCGGGCAGTTCGCGTCGGCCTCCGGGGTCACCGGTGGCACGTCCACCGGCAGCGGCGGCAGGTCGGCCCGCTCGGGCGCCTGCGTGCCCTCGACGTCGGCGACCGCGTCGTCGGTCCGGTCGCCGGCGTCGTCCCCACCGAGGACGCGGGTGAGCACCAGCAGCACGACCACCAGCGGCAGGACGACGGCCGTGACGACGAGCGCCACGCGCCGCAGGGGGTCGTCCGGCCGGGAGGGCCGCGGCGGCGGACCGGGCTCCGGGGTGGGGTTCTCGGTCAGGGCGCTCAGATGTTGACGACGGGGCAGGTCAGCGTGCGGGTGATGCCGTCGACCGACTGCACGCGGGCGACGACCAGCCGACCGAGCTCGTCGACGGTCTCGGCCTCGGCCCGGACGATCACGTCGTAGGGGCCCGTGACGTCCTCGGCCTTGGTGACACCCGCGATCTCGCTGATGGTCGACGCCACCTGGGCGGCCTTGCCGACTTCGGTCTGGATGAGGATGTAGGCGTGGACCACGGGAGACCTTTCCTCGGCTGGCGTTGCGGGTGCGGCGTCCGCGCCGGTGGGCGGACAGTTGCGCAACCTACCGCAGTGAGCTGGAGGGACCGGTGACTCGTCCTCGTCCGCTGGTCCCGCGCGACGACCCCGCCGACAGCGTGCGGGTCGTCGGCGAGTTCGGCGTGATCGCTCGCGTGCTCGCGCGGTCCGGCGTCGCGCGGGTCGCCGAGGTCGGGCCCGGCGACGACGCGGCCGTGCTGCGGGCCCCCGACGGTCGCGTGGTCGCCACCACCGACGTCCTGGTCGAGGGCCGGCACTTCCGGCGCGACTGGTCGTCGGCCGAGGACGTCGGGCACAAGGCGGCGGCGGCCAACCTCGCCGACGTGGCCGCGATGGGCGGGGTGGCGACCGCGCTGCTGGTCGGCCTGGCCTGCCCGCCGGACACCCCGACGACGTGGCTGGAGGGGGTGGCCGCCGGGCTGGCCGCGGAGTGCGCGCCGCTGGGAGCGGCCGTCGTGGGCGGCGACACGGTGTCCGCGGCCCCGGACAGCGGGGGCGTCGTCCTGTCGGTGACCGCGCTGGGTGACCTGGGAGGGCGGGCGCCGGTGCTGCGCTCGGGTGCCCGGCCCGGCGACGTGCTGGCTCTGGCCGGCCGGCTGGGCTGGTCGGCGTGCGGCCTGGCCGTGCTGCGGCGCGGGTTCACCAGCCCGGCCGCCGCGGTGGCCGCGCACCGCCGTCCGGCGCCGCCGTACGCGGCCGGCCCGGCCGCGGCCGAGGCGGGCGCGACGGCGATGTGCGACGTCAGCGACGGGCTGCTCGCCGACGCGGGGCACGTCGCGGAGGAGAGCGGCGTGCTCGTCGACGTCGACCGGGCCGCTCTGGTCCGGGCGACCCTCGAGCTGCCCGGCCCGCTGCAGCAGGTCGCGGCCGCCCTCGGCGGGGACCCGATGGCCTGGGTGCTCACCGGCGGCGAGGACCACGCGATGCTGGCCACCTTCCCGGCCGGTGCCGACCTGCCGGAGGGCTGGGCGCGGATCGGCACGGTGCGCGGGGGCGAGCCGGGGGTGCGGGTGGACGGCGAGCCGGCCGAGGCGGTCGCCGCGGCCGTCGGGGCGGAGGGGACCGGTCATGCGCACTTCCGCTGACGCCCGGCTGGCCGACGGCCGCCCGGTGGTGCTGCGGGCGGTGCCCTACGACGACCCGCTGGCGCGCGAGCTCGTCGGCCGCGTGCAGCAGGAGTACGTGACCCGCTACGGCGGGCCCGACGAGGCCGTGGTCGGCCCGGCCGAGTTCGAGGCCCCGGCGGGGCTGTTCCTCGTGGCCGAGGTGGACGGCGTCCCCGCGGGGTGCGGCGGGTGGCGGGTGCACGCCCCTGGCGTGGCCGAGGTCAAGCGCGTGTACGTGGCGCCGGAGTTCCGCCGGCAGGGCCTGGCGCAGCTGCTCATGGCCGCGCTCGAGGACAGCGCGGCCGCGGCCGGCGCCCGCTCGGTGGTGCTGAACTCGGGGTCCCGGCAGCCCGAGGCGCTGGCGCTGTACGCCGCACTCGGCTACACCCCTGCACCCGGGTACGGCGTGTACGCGGGTCTGCCCGGGGCGGTGTTCCTGGGCAAGCGGCTGACCGGTGAGGAGGAGCGGTGAGCGGAGCCGGTGTGGTGACGATCTCGGCCTCCTACGGCGCCGGCGGTGACCTGGTCGGCCCGGCGGTCGCCGCGCGGCTGGGCCTGGTCTTCCACGACCGGGCCATCCCCGCGCAGGTGGCCGGCCGGCTCGGCGTCCCGCTGGCCGAGGCGGAGGCCAACGACGAGAACGTCGCCCGCGGGCTGTGGCGGATCGTCGCCTCGCTGGGCACCATGCCCGACCCGATGGGCGGCGTCGTCCCGGTGACCGAGCAGCTCGACGAGCGGACGTTCCGCCTGCAGACCGAGCGGGTGGTGCGCGAGATCGCCGACGGGCAGGGCGGGGTGGTCCTCGGCCGGGCCGCCGCGCTGGTGCTCGGCGACCGTCCCGACGCGCTGCACGTCCGCCTGGACGGACCCGAGGAGCGGCGGCTCGACGCGGTGGTGGCGCGCACCGGACGCCCGCGCGACGAGGTGCGGCGGGAGCTGCGGGCCAACGACGCGGCGCGCGAGGGGTACGTGCGCCGGTCCTACCGGGTCGACGCGACCTCGCCGCGCATCTACCACCTCGTGATCGACAGCACCGCGCTGCCGCAGCAGACGGTGGTCGACCTGGTGGTCGAGGCGGCCCGCGCCCGCGGCATCGGCTGAGGCCCCGCTCCTGGCCGCCGGGGGCGACCGTCAGGCGCGCACGACCTTGCCCGCGCGGATGCACGAGGTGCAGGCGTTGATGCGGCGACGGTTGCCCGGGGCGACGAGCGCCCGCACGGACTGGATGTTCGGGTTCCAACGGCGCGGCGTCCGCCGGTGCGAGTGCGACACCGACATACCGAAACCGGGCCCCTTGCCACAGACATCGCACACGGCAGCCACGGTGGATCACTCCCAGAAGATTCGCTCACGGACGGCGGCACGCCGACGCGCCCGCACACAGACCAACGGAGAGTCTAACCGGTCCTCGGCGGAGACGTCGCGGAGGTCGGCGGGACCACGCCTCCGCCCGGTCGTGCACCCGGCGTCGTCGGTCCGCGTGGGTACCCTCCGGCCGTGCTGCCGGCGCTCGACGACGCCGCGGTCGGCCAGTGGTGCCGGGCCGCGGTCGCCGTCCTGTCCGCGGCCCGGAGCCGCATCGACGACCTCAACGTCTTCCCCGTCCCCGACGGCGACACCGGCACGAACCTGCTGGCCACCGCCGAGGCCGCCGTGGCCGCGCTCGACGAGGCAGGGGAGGGCGGCACCGAGCCGGCCTGGGCGCTGCTGGCCCGCGGCGCGGTGCTGGGCGCCCGCGGCAACTCCGGCACCATCCTCGCCCAGCTGTGGCGCGGGCTGGCCGACCAGCTCGCCGGGCAGCCCCCGGCCGACGGGCCGACCCTCGCCGCGGCCCTGCAGAAGGCCGCCGACACCGCCTACGGCGCGGTCGCCGACCCCGAGGAGGGGACGTTCCTCACGGTCGCGCGGGCCGGTGCCGAGGCGGCGGTCGCCGCGGTCGCGGCCGGGCACGACGCCCTGGGCGAGGTCGTGCGGGCCGCGGCCGACGGCGCCCGCGCTGCGCTCGAGGCGACGCCCGGGCAGCTGACCGTGCTCCGCGACGCCGGGGTGGTCGACGCCGGGGGAGCGGGGCTGTGCCTCGTCCTCGACGCGCTGGTGACCACGGTGACCGGCGTCGAGCCCGACCGCCCGTCACTGGCCCGCCGGCCCCAGCGCGGGCACCCCCACCACGCCCACGACCACGGCGACCTGCCGCACCAGCCGCCGGCCGGGCCGGGCAGCGAGGTGCAGTACCTGCTGGCCGACAGCGACGAGGCCGCCGTGGCGCAGCTGCACGAGCGGCTGGCCGCCCTCGGCGACAGCCTGGTGGTCGTCGGCGTCGACACCCCCGGCGGGCGCGAGTGGAACGTGCACGTGCACGTCGCCGACGTCGGCGCCGCGATCGAGGCCGGCATCGAGGCGGGGCGCCCGTACCGCATCTCGGTCACCCCGCTGGCCCCGGTGCGACCGCCGGCGCCGGTGCCCGACGCGCGGGCGGTCGTGGCGATCGTCCCCGACGGCGGGCTGACCCGGTTGTTCTCCGACGAGGGCGCCGCCGTCGTCCCCTGCGGGCCCGACGGCGTGCGGGAGGACGACGTGCTCGCCGCCGTCCTGGGGTCCGGCGCGGCCGGCGTGGTCGTGCTGCCCAACCACCCGACGCTGACCGCACTGGCCTCCCGCGCCGCGGAGCGTGCCCGCGAGGAGGGCCGCGACGTCGCCGTCGTCCCCACCCGCTCGCCGGTGCAGGGCCTGGCCGCGCTGGCCGTCGCCGACCCCAGCCGGCGCTTCGGCGACGACGTCATCACCATGGCCGAGGCGGCCGCGGCGACCCGCTGGGCCCAGCTCACCGTCGCCGAGCAGGAGGCGCTGACCAGCGCGGGGCGCTGCTCGCCCGGCGACGTGCTCGGCTCCGCGGAGGGCGACGTCCTGCTCATCGGTGCGGAGCCGGTCGCCGTCGCCTGCGAGCTGCTCGACCGCATGCTGTCGGCCGGCGGCGAGCTGGTCACCCTGGTCGTGGGCCCGGACGCCGAGCTCGCCGACGCCGTGTGCGCGCACCTCGCGGGCGTCCACCCGACGGTCGAGGTCTCCCGCTACGACGGCGCGCCCGAGGGGGTCCCGCTCCAGGTGGGGGTGGAGTGATGGCGGTGGGGATGACGACCCGGCTGGACCGGGTGCTCGGTGCCAGGACCGCCAAGGCGATGGCGGAGTCGCTGGGTCTGCACACCGTGCGCGACCTGCTGCGGCACTACCCGCACCGCTACGCCAAGCGGGGGGAGATGACCCGCCTCGACGACCTGCAGGTCGGCGACCGGGTGACCGTGCTGGCCCAGGTCCGGTCGGTCGACAGCCGCCCGATGCGGCAGCGGCGCGGCACCCTCACCGAGGTCACCGTCGGCGACGGCGCCGGGACGATGAAGCTGGTCTTCTTCAACCACCGGCACACCCGTCTGGTGCCCGGCGCCTGGGGGCTGTTCGCCGGCACGGTCAGCGAGTACCGCAGCAGGCTGCAGTTCGCCCACCCCGACTGCCACCTCATGACCGGGGACGACGAGGACGTCGACTGGGCCCGTGCGCTCATCCCGATCTACCCGGCCAGCAAGGAGGTCTCCAGCTGGGTGATCCAGCGCTCGGTGCGGCTGCTGCTCGACGCCTCCGGCGGCTTCGGCTTCGTCGAGGACCCGCTGCCCGAGGAGATGCGCGTCCGGCACGGGCTGCCCAGCCTCCCGGCCGCGCTGCTCGACATCCACCGGCCCACCTCCGACGAGGACGTCGAGCGCGCGGAGCACCGGCTCAAGTGGGACGAGGCGCTCACCCTCCAGCTGACCCTCGCCGCCCGCCGCCGCGCCGCCGCTCTGGAGCCGGGCGTGGCCCGTCACCGGCGGTCCGGCGGGCTGCTGGACGCCGTCGACGCGGCGCTGCCCTTCGCGCTCACCGAGGGCCAGCGCGAGGTGGGGGAGGAGCTGGCCGCGGAGCTCGCCCGCGAGCAGCCCATGCACCGGCTGCTGCAGGGCGAGGTCGGTGCGGGCAAGACCGTCGTCGCGCTGCGGGCCATGGCCCAGGTCGTCGACGCCGGCGGGCAGGCCGCGCTGCTGGCCCCCACCGAGGTGCTCGCCGCCCAGCACGCGCGCAGCATCAGCGCGATGCTCGGGCCGCTGGGCCGCGCCGGCGAGCTGGACGGCGACCCGGCCGGCACCCGCGTGGTGCTGCTCACCGGTTCGCAGAAGGCCGCCGCGCGGCGGGAGGGGCGCGCCGCGGTCGCCGACGGCAGCGCCGGCATCGTCGTCGGCACGCACGCGCTGCTGCAGGCGGGCGTGGACTTCGCCGACCTCGGCCTGGTCGTCGTCGACGAGCAGCACCGCTTCGGCGTCGAGCAGCGCGACGCGCTGCGGGCCAAGGGCAACCGGCCCCCGCACGTGCTGGTCATGACCGCCACGCCGATCCCGCGCACGGTCGCGATGACCGTCTACGGCGACCTGGAGACCTCCACGCTGCGCCAGCTGCCCGGTGGGCGCGGCGGCGTGGCCAGCTCGGTGGTCCCGGTCCGGGACAAGCCGGCCTGGCTCGACCGCGCCTGGGAGCGGCTGCGCGAGGAGGTGGCCGCCGGCCGCCAGGCCTACGTCGTCTGCCCGCGGATCGGCGAGGACGCCGCCACCGAGGAGGAGCCCGACGACGCCGACGGCGCTCCCGCCGAGGAGGGCCCGGGCCGCCGTCCGCCGCTGGCCGTCCTCGACGTCGCCGAGCAGCTGCGCGAGGGGCCGCTGGCCGGGCTGCGCCTGGAGGTCCTGCACGGCCGGATGACGCCGGAGGACAAGGAGGCGCGGATGCGGGCCTTCGCGGCCGGCGAGGTCGACGTCCTGGTGGCCACCACCGTCGTCGAGGTGGGCGTCGACGTGCCCAACGCCACCGTGATGGTCGTCATGGACGCCGACCGCTTCGGCGTCAGCCAGCTGCACCAGCTCCGCGGCCGGGTCGCCCGCGGCAAGCACCAGGGACTGTGCCTGCTGGTCTCCGAGGCGCCCACCACCTCGGCCACCGGGCAGCGGCTGGCCGCGGTCGCCGGGACCTCCGACGGATTCGAGCTGGCCCGGCTGGACCTCGAGACCCGCCGCGAGGGCGACGTGCTCGGCGCCGCCCAGTCCGGCCGCCGCTCCGGCATCAAGCTGCTGTCGCTGCTGGAGGACGAGGAGCTCATCGCCGAGGCGCGCGCCGAGGCCGCCTCCCTGCTGGAGACCGAGGGTGGTCTCGCCGACCACCCGGGCCTGGCGATGGAGGTGGCCGCGCTGGCCACCGACGAGCGCGCCGAGTACCTCGAGAAGGCGTGACCAGGATCATCGCCGGCACCGCCGGAGGTCGTCGGCTGAGGGTGCCGCCGTCGGGTGTGCGGCCCACCGGCGACCGCGCCCGGGAGGGGTTGTTCAACAGCCTCTCGACGCTGACCGACCTCGAGGGCGCCGCCGTCCTGGACCTCTACGCCGGCTCCGGCGCCCTGGGCCTCGAGGCGCTCAGCCGCGGCGCGGCCCAGGTGGTGTTCGTCGAGAACGGCCCGCGGGTGCTGCCGGTGCTGCGCGCCAACATCGACGCGGTGGGCCTGCCCGGCGCACGGGTGGTGTCCGGCTCGGTGCCCACGGTGGTCGCCGGGCCGCCGCCGGCCCGCTTCGACGTCGTCCTCGCCGACCCGCCCTACGCCACGCCGCTGCCCGAGGTCCTCCGGGTGCTCGAGGCGCTGGTCGCGGGGGAGTGGCTGGCCGAGGACGCCGTGGTCGTCGTCGAGCGCTCCAGCCGCGAGGAACCCTTCGAGTGGCCGACACCGCTGCGCGGACTGCGCGAGCGCCGCTATGGGGAGGCCGTGCTCCGGTACGGTCGCTGTCCGTGAGGCGAGCGGTCTGCCCCGGGTCGTTCGACCCCGTGACGAACGGCCACGTCGACGTCATCACCAGGGCGGCGGGCCTCTACGACGAACTCGTGGTCGCCGTCCTGGTCAACCCCGGCAAGGCCGGGCTGTTCAGCGTCGACGAGCGCATGGCCCTGCTGCGCGACGCGGTCGCGGACGTGCCCAACGTGACCGTCGACAGCTTCCAGGGCCTGCTCGTCGACTACTGCCGCGCCAAGGACATCCCCGTGATCGTCAAGGGGCTGCGCGCGGTCAGCGACTTCGAGTACGAGCTGCAGATGGCGCAGATGAACCGCGAGCTGGCGGGGGTGGAGACGCTCTTCGTGCCCACCGCCCCCCAGGTCGGGCACCTGTCCTCCAGCCTGGTGAAGCAGATCGCCACCTTCGGCGGCGACGTCTCGGGGCTGGTCCCCAAGGTCGTGCAGGAACGGCTCACCGCGCACCGGGAGCAGGGGCCGTGACCGAGCTCGCGAGGTCGCGCGGGGACGCGGCACCGCCGGTCGCGGCGCCGACGAGCGCCAGCGAGGAGGGGACGTGACCGAGCTCGCGAGGTCGCGCGAGGGCGCGGCACCGCCGGTCGCGGCGCCGACGAGCGCCAGCGAGGAGGGGACGTGACCGAGGTCGTCTACCGGCTCTACGAGACCGTCGACGAGCTGAGCAGCGTCATCGAGAACGCCCGCAGCGTGCCGATGTCCGGCGGCTCGTGCATGGTGCCCCGCGACGTCCTGCTCGACCTGCTCGACGACCTCCGGGAGAACCTGCCCGCCGAGGTGCACAAGGCCGGGGCGATCGTCGAGCAGCGCACCGAGATCCTGCAGCAGGCGCAGGCCGAGGCCGAGCGGCTGACCGGCCGCATCCGCAGCGAGACCGAGCAGGCGGTCGGGGCGGCCCGGCGGCAGCGCGAGGAGATCCTCGGCACGGCCCGCCGGCAGCGCGACGACCTGCTCGCCCGCGCCCAGGCCGAGGCCGAGGACCTGCTCGCCCAGGCTGAGGAGGAGGCCCAGCAGATCGTCGAGGAGGCCCGCCGGCACCGCGAGGCGCTGATCGCCGACGGGCAGGCCCAGCAGGCGGAGATCCTGGCGGCCGCGCAGGCCGAGCACGAGCGGCTGATCAGCGAGACCGAGGTCTACCGGGGCGCGGTCGACCGCGCCGACGAGCTCGGCGCGCAGACCGCGGCGGACGTCGCCCGGATGCGCACCGAGGTCGACGAGTACGTCGACACCCGGCTTGCCGACTTCGGCGGCACGCTCGAGCGGATGCTGCGCTCGGTCGAGAAGGCGCGGGCCAGCCTCCGCGACAGCTGAGGGACCACCTCCACTCCGGAACGGCGTCGCTCCCCATCGGGTAGGCTGGGTCCCTGGTCCGACCGCCGGAGGTCCCCGCACCCCGGCTGGCCACCTCCCCCGATGCCTACCGCGAGTACTGACATGCCTGCCGCACCGCCGCCCCGCCCAGGCGCCGCGTCCACGGACGCCCGGCGTCCCGCCGCCCACCCCTGGTTCGTGGACCTGCGGGAGCTCGGTCGCCGCGCCGGCTCGATGCAGGAGATCGAGCGCACGCTCCCGGCACCCGCCGACTGGCGGGTCGAGCTCATCGGCGTCCCCGAGGGCGCCGAGGTCCGGCTGCGGCTGCGGCTGGAGTCGGTCATGGAGGGCGTGCTGGTCTCCGGGGAGGTCGACGTCCCCGTCGCCGGCTCGTGCGCGCGCTGCCTGGAGCCGATCGAGGACACCCTGGAGCTCGACGTCCAGGAGCTGTTCGCCTACGAGGGCAGCACCACCGAGGCCACCAGCGAGGAGGACGAGGTCCGCCGCGTCGAGGGCGAGCACCTCGACCTCGAGCCGATGGTCCGCGACCTCGTCGTCCTGAGCCTGCCGCTGGCGCCGACTTGCACCGAGGACTGCGCCGGCCTGTGCGTCGACTGCGGGCAGCGGCTCGACGACCTGCCCGCCGACCACACGCACGAGCAGCTCGACCCGCGCTGGGCCGGGCTCGCCGGCCGTTTCGCCGCCGCACCGGGCACCCCCGCTGCGGACAACCCAGAGGAGAACTGACGTGGCCGTCCCGAAGCGGAAGATGTCCCGCGCCAACACCCGTGCCCGGCGTTCGCAGTGGAAGGCCTCCGCGCCGACCCTGACGCCGTGCCCGAACCGGGCCTGCGGCCAGCCCAAGCCGCCGCACCAGGCCTGCCCGAACTGCGGGCAGTACGCGGGCCGTCAGGTCCTCTCGGTCTGACCCCGGCAGGACCAGCCGTGGGGACGACGGCCACCGGTACCCAGCCCGCTCCGGGCGGGGCCGCCGGCCGCTCCCCGGCGGGTGCGGCGCACGCCGACCGCGCGGCCGCCTGGCTCCTCGACGCCCTCGGTGTCGAGCTGCCCGGCGGCCTGCTGGCGTTGGCGCTGACCCACCGCTCCTACGCCTACGAGCACGGCGGGCTGCCGACCAACGAGCGGCTGGAGTTCCTCGGGGACTCGGTGCTCGGGCTGGTCGTCACCGACGAGCTCTACCGGCGCCACCCCGAGCTGCCCGAGGGCCGGCTGGCCAAGCTGCGCGCCTCGGTGGTCAACATGGCCTCGCTGGCCGGCGTCGCCCGCCGGCTCGGGGACGGCGGCCTGGGCCCGCACCTGCTGCTGGGCCGCGGCGAGGAGACCACCGGCGGCCGGGACAAGGACTCGATCCTCGCCGACGCGGTGGAGGCGCTCATCGGCGCCGTGCACGTCGGGCTGGGCCTGGAGACCGCCGCGGTGATCGTGCACCGGCTGTTCGACCCGCTGCTCGACCAGGCCGCCACCCGCGGCGCCGGCCTGGACTGGAAGACCAGCCTCCAGGAGCTGGGCGCCCGGCTCGGCCTCGGTGCGCCGACCTACGTGGTCGAGGACACCGGTCCCGACCACGCCAAGACCTTCACCGCCGCCGTCGTCCTCTCCGGCACCGTCCACGGCCGCGGGTCCGGCCGCACCAAGAAGGCCGCCGAGCAGGAGGCCGCGGAGGCCGCCTGGCGCGCGCTGTCCGACGGCGCCGGCCCGGACGGCGGGGGAACCGACGGTGAGGCGCTAGACGGTGCGGCCGTCCCGGCCGAGTCCGGGGCGAGCTGAGCCGGCGTGCCAGAGCTGCCCGAGGTCGAGGTGGTCCGGCGCGGTCTGGAGCGCTGGGTCGCCGGGCGCACCGTCGCCGCCGTCGAGGTGCGTCACCCGCGTGCGGTGCGCCGCCACCTGGAGGGCGTCGACCACTTCGTCGCCGCGCTGACCGGACGCACGCTGACCGCCGCCCACCGGCGCGGCAAGTACCTGTGGCTGCCCCTGGCCGAGGCCGATGGCACGCCCGCCGGTCAGGCGCTCGTCGCGCACCTCGGGATGAGCGGCCAGCTGCTGGTCGAGAAGCCCTCCCAGCCCGACGAGACGCACCTGCGTGCCCGCTTCACCTTCACCGACGGGGGCCGCGAGCTGCGTTTCGTCGACCAGCGCACGTTCGGCGGGCTGGTGGTGGAGGACTGCGCCGGGGGCGGTGGGGCGGGCGGAGCCAGTGCGGACGACATCCCGGCCCGGCTGGCGCACATCGCCATCGACCCGCTGGACGAGGGCTTCGACGCCGACGGGTTCAGCGCGGCGCTGCGCCGTCGGCGCACCGAGGTCAAGCGGGCGCTGCTGGACCAGACGCTGATCGGCGGGGTCGGCAACATCTACGCCGACGAGTCGCTGTGGCGGGCCCGGCTGCACGGCAACCGCCCGACCGACCGGCTCACGCGGGCGCAGGTCGCCGACCTGCTGGAGGGGGTGCGGGACGTGCTGACCGAGAGCCTCGCCCAGGGCGGCACCTCCTTCGACTCGCTCTACGTCGACGTCAACGGGCAGAGCGGCTACTTCTCCCGGCACCTCGCTGTCTACGGCCAGGCCGACCGGCCCTGTCCGCGCTGCGGGACGCCGATCGTGCGCGAGTCGTTCATGAACCGCTCCAGCTACAGCTGCCCGCGCTGCCAGCCGCGCCCGAGGGCCCGCCGGTCGTGAGTGGACAGGTGGGCACCGCAGCGAGGAGCGGAGCGCCCCGCGGGAGCGGGTGGGAGGAGTCGTGACGCGGCGCGCGGTGGCCCTGGTCTCGGGCTCGGTGCAGGGCGTCGGCTACCGCTGGTTCGTCCGCGGGCGGGCCGAGGCGGCGGGGCTGGCCGGCTCGGCCACCAACCTGCCCGACGGGCGCGTCGAGGTCGTCCTCGAGGGACCGGACGCCGCGGTGGACGCCGTCCTGGCCGACCTGCAGGGCCCGCGGGCGCCCGGCGCGGTGACGCGGGTCGACGTCCGGGACGAGCCGGTCGAGGGCAGTACCGGGTTCACGACGGCGTGACGAACGTGACACGTCCCCGACACGGGAGCGTCGGGGTGTGCCCGTTGACCTGCGTGTCCGGGCCTGTCACCCTGGGAACACACGGACCGCGCCGACCGTCTTACGGGGCGCAGGTCATCCCCTCACGCAGTCGAAAGGCCGTTGTTGCCATGGCCAAGGCCCTGTTCGGTCACGTCGTCGCCCCCGCGGAGCTCCGAGTAGCCGAGGAGAACGCCGTCCTGCGGGCCAAGGTGCGTCGTCTGGAGCAGGAACTGGAAGAGCTGCGCACCCAACGCGAGGCCGCCATCGCCCACGAGCTGCTCAGCCTGGCCGGCGACAACGCCGAGCCCGCGCTGGCCTGACAGAGGGCCCCGCACCTCGTCAGAGGACCCCGTCCTCCCCGCCCTCCGCACACCCAGGGCGGCGAGCCCCTGAACGGGGCCGGGGTCGCCCGCGCCCGCGGCTGAGCACCTGATCTTGTGCACCTCTCGAGCCTGACGCTGAAGGGCTTCAAGTCCTTCGCCTCCGCGACGACCCTGCGCCTCGAGCCGGGGATCACCGCCGTCGTCGGACCCAACGGCTCCGGGAAGTCCAACGTCGTCGACGCCATCGCCTGGGTCCTGGGCGAGCAGGGCGCCAAGAGCCTGCGCGGCGGCAAGATGGAGGACGTCATCTTCGCCGGCACTGCCGGCCGCCCGGCCCTGGGCCGGGCCGAGGTGACCCTCACGATCGACAACGCCGACGGCGCCCTGCCGATCGACTACACCGAGGTCTCGATCACCCGGCGGATGTACCGCTCAGGGGAGAGCGAGTACGAGATCAACGGGGACAAGGTCCGGCTGCTCGACGTCCAGGAGCTGCTCAGCGACTCGGGCATCGGCCGCGAGATGCACGTGATCGTCGGCCAGGGCCAGCTCGACGCCGTCCTCTCCGGCCGCCCCGAGGACCGCCGCGCCTTCATCGAGGAGGCCGCCGGCGTCCTCAAGCACCGCAAGCGCAAGGAGAAGGCGCTCCGCAAGCTCGAGGCGATGCAGGCCAACCTCGACCGGCTGGCCGACCTCACCGCCGAGCTGCGCCGTCAGCTCAAGCCGCTGGGCCGGCAGGCCGAGGTCGCCCGCCGTGCGGCGGGCGTGCAGGCCGATCTCCGCGACGCCCGGCTGCGGCTGCTCGCCGACGACCTGGTGCAGCTGCGCGACGCGCTGGACAAGGACGTCGCCGACGAGACCGCCGCCCGGGCGCGGCGCACCGTCGTCGAGGCCGACCTGGCACGGACGTCGGCGCGCGAGTCGGCGCTGGAGAGCGACCTCGCCGCGAACGCCCCGCTGCTGGCCGCCGCCCAGGACACCTGGTACCGGCTCTCCGCCCTCACCGAGCGCTTCCGCGGCATCGCGCAGCTGGCCGGCGAACGGCACCGCCACCTCTCCGCCGCGCCGCCCGCGGCCGCCGCCGGCCGGGACCCCGAGCAGCTCGAGGCCGAGGCCGACCGGGTTGCCGCCACCGAGGCCCAGCTCGCCGCCGGGCTGGAATCCGAGCGCGGTCGCCTGGCCGCCGCGGTCGCCGCCCGCACCGAGGTCGAGGCCGCGCTCGCCGAGGCCGAGCGATCCTGGGTCGCCGCCGCCCGCGCGCTGGCCGACCGCCGCGAGGGCCTGGCCCGGCTCTCCGGCCAGGTCGCCGCCGCACGTTCCCGCGTCGCCGCGGGGGAGTCGGAGATCGAGCGCCTGGCGCTGGCCGCCGGCGAGGCCGCCGACCGCGCCGAGGTCGCCGCCGAGCGGCTGGCCGAGCGCCGCGAGGCGGTCGCCGAGCAGGAGGACGGCGACGTCGCCCTCGTCACCGCGCACCAGGACGCCGTCGCTGCGCACACCGAGGCCGCGAAGGCGGTCACCGAGCTGGTCGCCGCCGAGCGGGCCGCCGAGCGCGACCGCGCCTCCGCGCAGGCCCGGCGCGACACCCTGGCCCAGGGCCTGGCCCCCGCCGACGGCGCGGCCGCAGTGCTCGCCGCCGGGCTGCCGGGCGTGCTGGGCCCGGTGACCGAGCGGGTCACCGTCGCCCCCGGCGCCGAGGTCCCGCTGTCCGCGGCCCTGGCCGGCCTGGCCGACGCGCTCGTCGTCGACTCCGTCGCCGGTGCCGCCGCCGCGCTCGCCCACCTCAAGGCCGTCGACGGCGGCCGGGCCGGGCTGCTGGTCACCGGCGGCCTGCCGGCGCTGCCGCGCGAGGGCTGGCCGCAGCTGCCCGAGGGCGTGCGCTGGGCCCGCGACCTCGTCGACGCCCCCGCGGAGCTGCACCCCGCCCTGGACCGCGCGCTGGACCGCGTCGCCGTCGTTCCCTCGCTCGACGTCGCCGTCACCCTCGTCGGCCGCCACCCGCGGGTGCGGGCGGTGACCGCCGACGGTGACCTGGTCGGCTCGGACTGGTCGGTCGGCGGCCAGGCCGACGCGCCGTCCGGCCTGGAGGTCCGCGCCCGGGTGGACGACGCCGAGCGGGAGCTGGCCGCCGCGTCCGCGCGCGCCGCCGAGCTCGCCGACCGGCTGGCCGCCGCGCGGGAGACCGCCCGCGCCCGCTCCGCCGACGTCGACGAGGCCCTCGCCGCCCGCCAGGCCGCCGACCGCAGCCGCTCCGCCGTCGCCGCGCAGCTGGCCGAGCTCGGCGCGGCCGCCCGGTCGGCCACCGCCGAGGCCGAGCGCTCCGCGGCCGCCCGGGTGCGCGCCGAGCAGGCGCTCGAGCAGGCGCAGACCGCGCTCGCCGGGCTGGCGGAGCGGCTGGCGGAAGCGGAGGCCGCGCCGGTGGAGGAGGAGCCCGACCCCGCCGAGCGCGACCGGCTGCGGCTGGCGGCGGCCGCGGCCCGGCAGGCCGAGACCGAGGCGCGGCTGGCGGTGCGCACCGCCGAGGAGCGGGCCCGGGCGCTGTCCGGGCGGGCGGAGTCGCTGCGCCGGCAGGCCCGCCAGGAGCGGGCCGCCCGCGAGCGCGCCGCGGCGGCCCGCGTCGCCCGGGAGCGCGGTGCGCAGGTCGCCGCCCGCGTGCGGTCGGGCGCGGAGACGGCGCTGACCGCGCTGGCGTCGTCCCTGGAGCGGGCGGCCGCGGAGCGCGACGGGCTCGCCCGCGTGCGGACCGCCCGCGAGGCCGAGCTGCTCGAGGTGCGCGCCGCCGTCCGGTCGGCCACGGCGGAGCTGGAGCGGCTGACCGACGAGGTGCACCGCGACGAGGTGGCCCGCGCCGAGCAGCGCTACCGCATCGAGGCGCTGGAGGACCGGGCCGCCGAGGAGTACGGCGTCGACCTGTCCACCCTGCTGGCCGAGTACGGCCCGGCGGCCCCGGTGCCGCCCACCCCCGCGCAGCTCGCGGCCGCGCAGGACGCCGGCGAGCCCGAGCCCGTCCCGGTGCCCTACGACCGGGCCGCCCAGGAGCGTCGCGCCGCGAAGGCCGAGCGCGACCTGGCCACGCTCGGCAAGGTCAACCCGCTGGCGCTGGAGGAGTTCGCGGCGCTCGAGGAGCGGCACGGTTTCCTGGCCACGCAGCTCGAGGACCTCAAGGCCACCCGCCGCGACCTGCTCACCGTCGTCCGCGAGGTCGACGGGCGGATCCACGACGTCTTCGCCTCGGCCTTCGCCGACGTGCAGCGGGAGTTCGAGCAGGTCTTCGCCGTCCTCTTCCCGGGCGGGCACGGACGGCTGCACCTCACCGACCCCGAGGACATGCTGACCACCGGTGTCGAGGTCGAGGCCCGACCGCCGGGCAAGAAGGTCAAGCGGCTCTCGCTGCTCTCCGGTGGCGAGCGCTCGCTGACCGCCGTCGCGCTGCTCGTGGCCATCTTCCGGGCCCGACCCTCGCCGTTCTACGTGCTCGACGAGGTCGAGGCCGCCCTCGACGACGTCAACCTCGGCCGGTTGCTGACCCTCGTCGAGCAGCTCCGCGCGACCTCGCAGCTGATCGTCATCACGCACCAGAAGCGGACGATGGAGATCGCCGACGCCCTCTACGGGGTGAGCATGCGCGGGGACGGCATCACCGGCGTCATCAGCCAGCGCCTGCGCGAGGCCGAGCCCGCCTGACCGCGGTGCGGCTCGATGCGCCGGCCGCACCGCCTCCGGCGTACGGGCGAGCGCCGGGGGATGCGGCTCGTGTCCCACGTCCGACGCTTCGGCCACGTCGGCATCGCCGACGCCGCCGTCCGACCAGGAGCCCCATCTCGCTTGCGCGAGCAGCGACGCCCCCGAGCCCGTCCTCCGCCGATCGAGGTCGTCCGACCTCCGCCGCACGACCCACGTCGATCGTGGTGTGCGGCGTCAGACGCCGGACCGGACCTCGAGGTCGACGACCAGGGGCAGGTGGTCGGAGGCGCCGGCGCCGTCGAGCACGTGCGCGCGGGTCACCCCGACGCCGGGGGAGACCCACACCTGGTCGATCCGCCGGTGCGGACGCCGGGCGGGGTGCGTCCCGCCCTGGCGGGCGTGCCAGAACCGCCACCCGGCCCGGTCCTCGCGGTCGGGGGCCAGCTCCCAGGCGTCGGCGAACCGCCCGGTCAGCGGAGCCAGCTCCGGGGCGCCCGGGTCGGCGTTGAAGTCCCCGACGAGGACGCCGGTCTGCATCGGCTCGGTGTGCAGCTGCGCGATCGCGGCGAGCTGCTCGGCGCGCTCCTGCGGCGAGCGGGTGGACAGGTGGGTGGTCGTCACCCACAGCGCGGCACCGTCGAGCTCGACCATGGTCCGCAGCGCGCTGCGCGGCTCGCCGCCGCCGGGCAGCGGGTGGACGTCGCTGACGAGGATCGGCAACCGCGACAGCAGCGCGTTGCCGTACTGCCGGCGCGGCCCCCTGTCCCGGCGCGGCTCGTCGATCGCCGGGCCCCAGGCCAGTTGCATGTCCAGCGCCCGGGAGAGCAGCAGCGCCTGGTCGACGTCCTCGCTGCGCCCGCCGTAGTACCGGTCCACCTCCTGCAGGCAGATGAGGTCGGCGTCGGCCGCGGCGAGCACCGTGGCCAGTCGCGGCAGGTCGTGCCGGCCGTCGTCCCCGACGCCGTGGTGGGTGTTGAAGGTGACCAGCCGCACCGGGATCGGCGGCTGGTCGGGGCCCGGAGCGGGTCGCGTGCCGAGGGGGTCGCTCACCTCGTCAGCCTGTCACCTCCGCCGGGACCGGGTCCGACAGCGGCAGGTCGGCGACCAGCTCCAGCCGCTCCTGACCCGCGTCCACCCGGTGGGTGACGAACAACCGGAAGGAGGCGTCGCGGTCGTGCAGGACCAGCTCGCCGAGCTGGTTGCCGAAGTAGGGGCCGGCCTGCTTGGCCCAGTCCAGCTCCGAGGGGCGGACCCGCGCCAGGCGGGACAGCCCCGTGGTCAGCCGGCGGGCCCAGCGGCTCCACCCGATGCGGAAGCCCACCCGGATCGGGTGCGGCGCCTGGTTGTGCAGCGGCGACACGGTCAGCTGGTGCACCCGCGTGGTCAGACCGTCGGGGGCCACGAGCTCGGCGGCGTAGGCGTGGTGGACGTCACCGGAGAGCACCAGCACGGTCGCCGGCGCCCGGCCCTGCTCGCCCCGGGCCAGGGCGACCAGGGCCCGGCCCAGCCGCTCGAAGGAGTCGCCGAACGCCGACCAGTGCTCGAGGTCCGCGGCCTGCCGCAGCTGCTCGGAGACCCAGCCCAGCGGACGGCCCAGGTGCCGCCGGACGAGCGTCTCGTTCCACCGCTCGACCTCGTGGATGGCGTGCGGCAGCAGCCACGGCAGGGAGGTGCCCAGCACCAGGTGCTCGACGCCCTCGTCCACGGCGCGGCGCATCGCCGCCTCGACCCAGGCGAACTCGTCCTCGTCGAGCATCCCCCGCGCGGACTCGTCCAGCACCCGGCCGGCCCGGCTGTCGACCATGATCATCCGCGCCTCGCCCCAGTGCCGCACGTAGCTCCAGCGGACCGAGCGCGGATCGCGGTCGGCGGCCTCGGCCATCGCCTGGAGCACGGGCTCGGCGTCGTCCCGGTGCTCCTGCACCGCCTGCCAGGTGGCGTTCTCGGCCAGCTCCTGGGGGCTGAGGTTGCCCAGGTGCTGGTAGACCCAGTAGCTGACCAGGCCGCCGCAGATCCGGCGGGTCCACCAGTCCTGCCCGGTCACCTTGCGCCGCCAGGCGGCGGAGGTGTTCCAGTCGTCGATCATCTCGTGGTCGTCGAAGATCATCGACGACGGCACGGTGGACAGCAGCCAGCGCACCTGGGGGTCGCTCCAGGACTCCGCGTAGAGCCGGGTGTACTCCTCGAAGTCGTCGACCTGGGCGTCCTGCGGGGCCGGCCGCTGCCGGCGCAGCGACAGCCACTGACGGGTCGCGTGCGTCAGCTCGTCGGCGTAGACCTGGTCACCGAGCAGCACCAGCGCGTCGGGCCAGGTGTCCTCGGGCTGTCCGGTCAGCCGCGCGGCGTAGCTGTCCAGCGCGTCGGGCGGGATGCCCTCGGCGGCGTCGACGGTGCTCGGGGTGGCGTAGCGGCAGGAGCCGAAGGCGATGGTGAAGGGCCCGGGCCGGCCCGGCGTCCGGATCCGGCTGGGCGGGAACGGGGACGAGGTCTGCGGCCACACCAGCTCGCCGTCGAGGTGCACCTCGTAGGGCGTGACGCTGCCCGGTTCGAGCCCCTCGACGACGACGAGGGCGTAGTGGTGGCCGCCCACGCAGAAGGTGCGGGCGCGGCGGCCGAGCACCGTCACCTCGCAGGGCCGGTCGGTCTCCACCCACACGGTGGCCGACACCGGGTCGACGTGCCGCAGCAGGGGACCGAGGAGGAGGACCGGGTTCTCCCGGCCGGGCAGCGGCATGCCGCCCAGGGTGGCCCACCGCCGCGGGTTCCGCACGGACCCCGCACGCGGGTGCTGGGAGACTGAGGGCCATGGAGTTCGTGCTGATCGCGATCGCGATCCTGCTCGTCGGGCTGGTCCTCGGGGTCAGCCTGCTCGTCGGTCGCGGCCGGCGGACCACCCGGCTGGACGACGACGCCGCCGCCGGCACCACGCTGACCCGGCCGCGCCCGCCCACGCCGACGACGGAGGCGCCGCCCCGGTCCTCGGGGGCGACGGCCAGCGGGATGGGGACGACGGCCGAGCCGGACGCCGTCTCGCCCGAGGCCCCGCCCGAGGTCGAGCTGCCCCCGGCCACCCCCGAGCCCGGCCTGGTCTTCGAGACCCCACCCCCGTCGGCCGGCCGGCTGGTGCGGCTGCGCTCCCGGCTGGCCCGCTCGCAGTCGAACCTGGGCCGCGGCCTGCTCACCGTCCTCACCCGCGAGCGGCTGACCGAGGACGACTGGGAGGAGGTCGAGGAGACGCTGCTGGCCGCCGACGTCGGCGTGGCCGCCACCCAGCAGATCGTCGACCGGCTGCGCACCCAGTCGATGGTGCTGGCCACCGCGTCGGGCCCGGAGCTGCGCCGGCTGCTGGTCCGGGAGCTGACGGCCGTGCTCGGCCCCGACCTCGACCGCAGCCTCGGCGTGGACCGGCACGACGGCCGGCCGGGCATCGTCCTGGTCGTGGGGGTCAACGGCGCGGGCAAGACGACGACGGTCGGCAAGATCGCCCGCGTCCTCGTCGGTGACGGCAAGAGCGTCGTCCTGGGTGCCGCCGACACCTTCCGCGCCGCCGCGGCCGACCAGCTGGAGACCTGGGGCGAGCGGGTCGGCGTCCTCACCGTGCGCGGCCGCGAGGGGGCCGACCCGGCGTCGGTCGCCTTCGACGCGGCGCGCACCGGGATCGAGGGCGAGGTCGACACCGTCGTGATCGACACCGCCGGCCGGCTGCACACCAAGGGCGGCCTGATGGACGAGCTCGGCAAGATCAAGCGGGTCGTCGAGAAGGTGGCGCCGGTGACCGAGGTGCTGCTGGTCCTCGACGCCACGACCGGCCAGAACGGCGTCGTCCAGGCCCGCGTGTTCACCGAGGCGGTGACCGTCACCGGCGTCGTCCTCACCAAGCTCGACGGCACCGCGAAGGGCGGCATCGTCGTCTCCGTGCAGCGCGAGCTCGGCATCCCGGTCAAGCTCGTCGGCCTGGGGGAGGGCGCCGACGACCTGGCGCCCTTCGAGCCGGAGGCGTTCGCCGAGGCGCTCGTCGGCGGCGCCGACTGAAGGAGGACCCCCTCCTCCGCACCCCTCGCAGGCTCGGGGCGGTGCCCTGGAGGGGCCGTTCCAGCACGTCACCAGGCTCGCCGGGCCGGGTCGGTCCGTGCACGACGGTGGGGTGGTCAGGGCACGGTGCGCGGATCGAACCCGTAGGGCAGCTCCAGCCGGTGGCGGGCCAGCAGGGCGGCGTCGGCGAGCAGCTCGCGGGTCGGCCCGTCGGCGACCACCACACCGCCGTCGAGCACGACCGAGCGCGGGCACAGCTGCAGGGCGTAGGGCAGGTCGTGGGTGACCATCAGCACCGTCACCGGCAGCGACTCGAGCACCTCGGCGAGCTCGCGCCGTCCGGCGGGGTCGAGGTTGGACGACGGCTCGTCGAGCACCAGGACCTCCGGGTGCATCGACAGCACCGTGGCGACGGCGACCCGCCGCCGCTGGCCGAAGGAGAGGTGGTGCGGCGGCCGGTCCGCGTAGCCGGACATGCCCACTGCGCCCAGGGCCTCGGCGACCCGGCGGGCGACCTCCGGCTCCGGCAGGCCGAGGTTGCGCGGGCCGAAGGCGACGTCCTCGCCGACGGTGGGCATGAACAGCTGGTCGTCGGGGTCCTGGAAGACGATGCCGACCCGCCGCCGGACCTCCTGCAGGTTCCGCCGGTCGACCGGCAGCCCGGCCACGTGCACGCTGCCGCGACCGCCGGTCAGGATGCCGTTGAGGTGCAGCACCAGCGTGGTCTTGCCGGCACCGTTGGGCCCGAGCAGCGCGACCCGCTCACCCCCCTCGACCCGCAGGTCGACGCCGTAGAGCGCCTGGTGCCCGTCGGGGTAGGCGAAGGCGAGGTCCTCGACGAGCAGGGAGGGGGCGGGGCCGGTCACCCGAGCAGCAGACCAGACGCCAGGACGGCGGCCGCACCCAGCGGGAGGGCGAGGGCGGTGAGCCACGCCTGCACGGGCACCGCCGCGGCCGGTGCGCCCGGTATCCGGCCGGTGTAGCCGCGGGACAGCATCGCGAGGTGCACCCGCTCGCCGCGCTCGTAGGAGCGGACGAACAGCGAGCCCGCTGCCGGCCCCAGCACCCGCAGCGCCGAGAGGTTGCGGCCCACGAAGCCGCGGGACTCCCGGGCCACCCGCATCCGGTGCAGCTCGCCGCCGACCACGTCGGCGTACCGGATCATGAACATCAGGATCTGCACGAGCAGCGAGGGCAGCCGCAGCCGCTCGAGCCCGGTCACCAGCGCCCGCGGCTCGGTGGTCGCCGAGAGGACGACGGCGGCGAGCACCGACAGCGTCGCCTTGGCCAGCAGCCCACCCGCGGCGACCAGGCCGCTCTCGGAGAGCGCGAGGCCGGCGACCTGCACGCGCGGCCCCTGGGCGACGAACGGCAGCAGCAGGGCGAACAGCACGAACGGCACCTCGATGGCGAGCCCCCGGGCCAGCCGGGCCGGCCGCACACCGGCCACGGCGGCGGCCAGCAGGACCAGCGCCAGGTACCCGCCGTAGGCCGCCCAGGCCCAGGGCGCGTGGACCGGGGTGGCCACGACGACCAGCGCGAAGCCGAGGACGGCGACGAGCTTGAGGTGCGGCTCCAGGCGGTGCACCGGGCTGGACCCGGCGAGGTAGGCCGCGCCCAGGACGCCGCCGTGCACTGCGGTCACCTCAGTCCTCCGCGGTCGCGGCGGACCGGCCGCGGCGGCGCAGCAGGAGGGTGAGGCCCCCGGCGAGCACCAGGGTCACCAGCACGCCGATGACCCCGGCCAGCCCACCGGAGAGGCGCTCGGAGTCGACGCCGGAGACGCCGTAGTCGGCCAGCGGCGAGGTCGCGGCCGCGCTGTCCTCGGCGGTGGACAGGAAGCCGGACTGCTCGGCCGCCCACTCCAGCCCGTCGGGGGAGGCGCTGGCGTAGGAGCTGACGACGCCCGCCACGACGAGGGCGGCGACCAGGCCGACGACCCACAGGGTGCGGCCCCGGCGGCTCATCGCGCGCCCGCCGGCATCGACGCAGGCCGCTCGGCCAGCAGGGTGGCCCGGCGCAGCGCACGGGCGCCGTACACCAGGTCGGGGCGGACGGCCAGGACCGCGCCGACGACCGCCACGGTGATGGCCGCCTCGCCGAGCCCGATGAGCACGTGCACGCCGCCCATGGCCGCGGCCACGGTGCCCACGGACACGTCGGCGACCCCGCCGACCGCGAACAGGCCGACGAAGACCAGCGCCGCCACCGGCACGGACAGGAACGCGCCCACGCCGGCGGCGGTCAGCACGCCGCCGCGCGTCGTGGGCAGCAGCCGCGCCAGCAGCCGGAAGACGCCCCAGCCCACCGCGACGGCGACCAGGCCCAGCAGGGTCACGTTGGTGCCCAGCGCCGTCAGCCCGCCGTCGGCGAACAGCAGCGCCTGCACCACCAGGACCACGGTCAGGCACAGGACCGCCGTCCACGGACCGACCAGGACGGCGGCGAGCAGCCCGCCCATCAGGTGGCCGCTGGTGCCGGCGCCGACGGGGAAGTTGACCATCTGCACGGCGAAGACGAAGGCGGCGGTGAGGCCGGCCAGGGGAGCGGTGCGCTCGTCGAGCTCACGCCGGGCGCCGCGGAGGGCGAGGGCGACGCCGCCGGCTGCCACGGCCGCGGTGGCGGCGGACGTCGGGGCGTCGAGGAACCCGTCGGGTACGTGCACGCTGCCTCCTCGGGAGCTCGCCCGGCCCCCAGCGGCGGGCGACTCCGGCCGACCTTATTGCACACGACTCGCAGTTGCACACAGGTCGCAACAAGGCGCGACGGGACCCGGGAGGGGCCCCGCAACACGGACGGAACACGGGAGCCGGACACGCGGCCCGGAGTTCACCGTCCGGAAACAGCGGCGCGCCGGTCGCCGAAACGTGCCGACGGCACCGTGAACGCCACGTCGCCCCCTCCCGTGAGGGGGTGCCGCTCAGCCCCTCGGCCCGGGCGTCCGCGACGTCCCGGCCCCCGCCCCGTGCGGCCCGCGCCCGATGCAGGCCGCACCGATCCGTCAGGAGGTTGCCGTGGACACCGGCGACACCGCTTGGGTCCTGGTCAGCGCCGCGCTGGTGCTGTTCATGACCCCCGGCCTGGCGCTCTTCTACGGCGGCATGGTCCGCGCGAAGAGCGTCCTCAACATGATGATGATGAGCTTCGGCGCGCTCGCCCTGATCAGCGTGCTCTGGGTGCTCTACGGCTACTCGATGGCCTTCGGCGACGACCTCGGCGGCGGCCTGCTGGGCGACCCGCTGGAGTTCTTCGGGCTCTCCTCGCTGCTGGGCACCAGCGGTCTGGACGGCGGCTTCCAGCCCGAGAACCTGGTCTTCACGGTGCCCTCGATGGCCTTCGTCGCCTTCCAGGCGATGTTCGCCATCCTCACCGTCGCGCTCATCTCCGGTGCCATCGCCGACCGGGCCCGCTTCGGCCCGTGGATGGTCTTCGCCGGCGTCTGGGCGACGCTGGTCTACTTCCCGGTCGCGCACTGGGTCTTCGCCTTCGACGGCGCGGAGTCCGAGACCGGTGGCTGGATCGCCAACGACCTGCTGGCCATCGACTTCGCCGGCGGCACCGCGGTGCACATCAACGCCGGCGCGGCGGGCCTGGCGCTGGCCCTGGTGCTGGGCAAGCGGCGCGGCTTCGGGCGCGACCCGATGCGGCCGCACAACCTGCCGCTGGTGATGATCGGCGCCGGCATCCTGTGGTTCGGGTGGTTCGGCTTCAACGCCGGCTCGGCGCTGGCCGCCAACGGGCAGGCCGCCGAGGTCTTCGTGACCACGCTGGTCGCCACGGGTGCGGCGGCCCTGGGCTGGCTGCTGATCGAGAAGCTGCGCGACGGCCACGCCACCTCGCTCGGCGCCGCCTCCGGCGTCGTCGCCGGCCTGGTCGCCATCACACCGGCCTGCTCGTCGGTGACGCCGCTCGGGGCGATCCTCGTCGGCCTGGTCGCCGGTGTCGTCTGCGCCCTGGCGGTGGGCCTGAAGTACCGCCTGGGCTACGACGACTCGCTCGACGTCGTCGGCGTCCACCTCGTCGGCGGCCTGTGGGGCACCCTCGCGGTGGGCCTGTTCGCCTCGGCGTCCACCACGGCCGGCGTCGACGGCCTCTTCTACGGCGGCGGTCTCGACCAGCTGTGGCGGCAGGCGCTGGGCGCCGGCGTCGTGCTGGGCTACTCGTTCGTCCTCACCATGGTGATCGGCGTCGTCATCGCCAAGACCATGCGCTTCCGGGTCTCCGAGGAGCACGAGGTGAGCGGCATCGACGGCGTCGTGCACGCTGAGACGGGTTACGACTTCGCCTCCCTCGGAGGCGGGGGCGGCAGCGCGACCCTGGGTGGCCAGGCGCACGCTGAGGCCCGGGGTGTCACCGTTCCCACCGAGAGGAGCCGGGCGTGAAGCTCGTCACCGCCATCGTCAAGCCGTTCAAGCTCGACGACGTCAAGAACGCCCTCGAGCTGATCGGCATCGCCGGGCTCACCGTCAGCGAGGTCCAGGGCTTCGGTCGCCAGCGGGGCCACACGGAGGTCTATCGCGGGGCGGAGTACCAGGTGGACTTCGTGCCCAAGGTCCGCATCGAGGTCGTCGTCGACGAGATCGACGCCGCCCGCGTCGTCGACGCGATCGTCGAGGCGGCCTCCACCGGCCAGATCGGCGACGGGAAGGTGTGGGTGACCACGATCGACGAGATCGTGCGCGTCCGCACCGGTGAGCGTGGCGCCGACGCCCTGTAGCAGGAGGACCCCGTCCTCCTCACGTCTCGCAGGCCCGGCGTGAGCCTCGGGACGGGGCCGGCCGGCCGGGGTGGCGGGGTCGCCTGCCACCCCGGCCGACGCCGTCCGGGAGACGTCTCAGAGGAGCGAGGGGGGAACGTGCTGGACACCGGGGCGCTGCCCGCACTACCGCGGGCCGAGCGCAGCGAGGTGCTCGACGCCTGGCTGACCGGCCTGCTGGACGCCGCGGTCGCGGGCACCCCGCCGCCCCGGCCGCGCCGCGGCGCCGCGCCCCCGCGCACGGGCACCGACGGCGTCGCCCTGGTCGCCGTCGGGAGCCTCGGCCGCCGCGAGCCCCCGCCGCACGGCGACCTCGACCTGGTCCTCGTGCACGAGGGACGGCCGGAGGTCGCCGCCCTCGCCGACGCCGTCTGGTACCCGATCTGGGACGCCGGACTGCGCCTGGACCACTCGGTGCGCACCGTCGCCGAGGCCGTCGGCGTGGCCTCCACCGACGTCAAGGCCGGCCTCGGGCTGCTCGACGCCCGCCTCGTCGCCGGGGACGCCGGACTCGCGGCGACCCTGCGCGCCGCCACCCTCGGCAGCTGGCGGCAGTCGGCGTCCCGGCTGCTGCCCCAGCTGCGCGACCTGCGCCGCGGCCGGGCCCGGCTGGTCGGGGAGCTGGCCTTCCTCCTCGAGCCCGACCTCAAGGAGGCCTACGGCGGGCTGCGCGAGGGGCAGGTGCTGCGCGCGGTGGCCGCCGCCCAGCTGGCCGACGAGCCCAGCGCCGAGGCCGAGGAGGCCTACGCGTTCCTGCTCGACGTCCGCGACGAGCTGCGCCGGCGCACCGGCCGACCGGCCGACGTGCTGGTCCGCCAGGAGCAGCGCCCGGTCGCCGTGGCACTCGGCCTGCCCGACGAGGACGAGCTGCTGCGCGAGGTGAGCCTGGCCGGGCGCCGGCTGGCCTTCGTCGCCGACGAGACGTGGCGGCGGGTGGAGGCCGCGCTGGTCCGCCCGCGCGGCCGGTACCGCCGGGTCCGCCGCGAACCGCTGGCCGAGGGCGTCGTCCGCCAGGGTGACGAGGTCGTGCTCGCCCGCGACGCCCGCCCCGCCGCCGACCCCGGCCTGGTGCTGCGCGGCGCGGCCGCCGCCGCGCGCGAGGACCTGCTGCTCTCCCCGTACACGCTCAAGGTGCTCGCGGTGCACTCCCCGCCGGTGCCCGAGCCGTGGCCGTCGGAGGTGCGCTGGTCGTTCCTGCGGCTGCTGGCCAGCGGGCGGCCCGCGGTGGCGGTCCTCGAGCAGCTGGACCAGGAGGGGTTGCTGTCCCGGCTGCTGCCCGAGTGGGACCGGGTCCGCTCGCTGCCGCAGCGCCACCCCTGGCACCGCTACACCGTCGACCGGCACCTGGTCGAGGCCGCCGCGGTCGCCGCGGAGCTCACCCACGACGTCGACCGGCCCGACCTGCTCCTGGTCGGCGCCCTGCTGCACGACGTCGGCAAGGGCTGGCCCGGCGACCACAGCGAGGTCGGCGAGCCGATCGCGGCCCGGATCGCCACCCGCATGGGCTTCGCCGAGGCCGACGTCGCCACGCTGGCCGCGATGGTGCGCCACCACCTGCTGCTGCCCGACACCGCGACCCGCCGCGACATCGACGACCCCGCCACGATCGACCGGGTGGCCGCGACCATCGGGCACGACCCCGCGCTGCTGCAGCTGCTGCACGCCCTGGCGCAGGCCGACGGCGCCGCGACCAGCTCCTCGGCCTGGTCGCCCTGGAAGGCGCACCTGGTCGCCGCGCTCGTCGCCCGGGTGCAGGCGCGGCTGGGCGGCAGCCCGGTGCCCGAGCCCGAGCCGGTGCTGCACCCGGGGGAGCCGCAGGTGAGCACCGGCGCCCCGGCCGACGCCGGCAGCGGCATCTCGGTCGGGGTGGAGGACGTCGCCGACGGCCAGCAGGTGACGATCGTCGCGCCCGACGGGCACGGCCTGTTCAGCAAGCTCGCGGGGGTGCTGGCGCTCAACCAGCTCGACGTGCGCGCCGCCAAGGTCAACGTCGTCGGCGAGCGGGCCACCGCCGTCTTCGCCGTCCGGCCGCGGTTCGGGCGGGCGCCGGTGGCCTCGATCCTGGCCGACGCCGTGCGGGCGGCCCTCGAGGGCACCCTGCCGCTGGCCGAGCGGCTGCGGCAGCGGGAGGCCGACTACCGGCAGGACGCCGCCCGTGGGACCCCACCGCGGGTGTCCTGGCACAACGGCGAGGTGACCGGCGACGCCACCGGCATCGTCGAGGTGCGCGCGGGGGACCGGGCGGGGCTGCTCTACCGGCTGACCGCGGCTCTGGTGACCGAGGGCCTCGACGTCACCTCCGCGCGGATCGAGACCCTCGGGGCCGACGCCGCCGACCACTTCTACGTCGCCAACCCCTCGGGGGAGCCGATCAGCAGCGACCAGCGGGTCCGCGTGGAGGCCGCCCTGGCCGCCGCCGTCCGGGGTGCGGTGCCCGACCCGGTGACCGGCCCGGCGGACACGCCGCGCTGAGGTCCGCGGTCCTGTCGTACCCCCGTGCCACCGTCGAGGGGCGAGTGGGACGGAACGGTCCCGCCGACGACGGCAGGGAGGCAACCGCATGACCGGCACGTCCTTCGAGGTCGCCGCAGCCGAGGGCAGGGTCTGGCCCTGCCCCTCCTGCGACGGGGACCGGGAGTTCGTCCAGCCGCCGTGCGTCGACGGGCACACCGAGGACGGCGGCGAGTGCCCCGAGTGGGCCTGCGCCGACTGCGGGACGGCGGTGTTCTCGGCCGCGCCGGTGGCCGCCGTGGCCGCGCCCGCCCGCCGCGCCGCCTGAGAGAGGACCACCCTCCCCCCACGCCTCGCAGGCTCGGCGCGGGACCCTGAAGGTGGCCGTTCCAGCACGTCACCCGGGCTGCGGCGGGACCCTGCGGGAGGACCGTTCCGGGGTCCCGGCCGCGGTCCGAACGCGGTCCGGCCGGTCGATCCCGCCGTCCCCCGGCCCGGGCTCGTTAGGCTGGTCGGGAGGTGGCGCGACGGCCCCGGGGCTCCCCGGACGCCGGAGGCCGAGCAGCCGGTCGGAGCGACCGGCCGGCCGCGCCCGCGAGAACTGCTGAGGACGTGCTGTGTTCGAGACCCTCTCCGACCGCCTGGACAAGGTCTTCAGCGGCCTGCGCGGCAAGGGCCGGCTGACCGACGCCGACATCGACGCGACCGCGCGCGAGATCCGCATCGCGCTGCTCGAGGCCGACGTCGCCCTGCCGGTGGTGCGGGCCTTCATCAACGCCGTCAAGGAGCGGGCGCGCGGGGCCGAGGTGTCCCAGGCGCTCAACCCCGCGCAGCAGGTCATCAAGATCGTCAACGAGGAGCTCATCGAGATCCTCGGCGGGGAGACCCGGCGGCTGCGCTACGCCAAGCAGTCGCCCACGGTCATCATGCTCGCCGGTCTGCAGGGCTCCGGTAAGACGACGCTGGCCGGCAAGCTCGGCCGCTGGCTCAAGGCCCAGGGCCACACGCCGCTGCTGGTGGCCGCCGACCTGCAGCGGCCCAACGCGGTCAACCAGCTCTCCATCGTCGCCGGCCAGGCCGGGGTCGACGTCTTCGCGCCCGAGCCGGGCAACGGCATCGGCGACCCGATCCGCGTCGCCGCCGACTCCGTCGACCACGCGCGGCGCACCATGCACGACGTCGTCGTGGTCGACACCGCCGGCCGGCTGGGCATCGACGCCGAGCTGATGGCGCAGGCCGCCGGCATCCGCGACGCCGTCCGGCCCGACGAGACGCTGTTCGTCGTCGACGCGATGATCGGTCAGGACGCCGTCACCACCGCGGAGGCCTTCCGCGACGGCGTGGGCTTCACCGGCGTCGTCCTCACCAAGCTCGACGGTGACGCGCGCGGTGGTGCGGCGCTCTCGGTCCGCTACGTGACCGGCCAGCCGATCATGTTCGCCTCCACCGGCGAGAAGCTCACCGACTTCGACGTCTTCCACCCCGAGCGGATGGCCTCGCGCATCCTCGGGATGGGCGACGTGCTCACCCTCATCGAGCAGGCCGAGCAGGCGTTCGACGCCGAGCAGGCCGAGAAGATGGCCGGCAAGCTCGTCAGCCGCGAGGGCTTCACCCTCGAGGACTTCCTCGAGCAGATGATGGCCATCCGCAAGATGGGCCCGATCGCCAACCTGCTCGGCATGCTGCCCGGCGCCGGGCAGATGAAGGAGCAGCTCAAGCAGGTCGACGACCGCGACCTCGACCGCACCGCGGCGATCATCCGCTCGATGACGCCGGAGGAGCGGGTCAACTCCAAGATCATCAACTCGTCGCGGCGGGTGCGCATCGCCAACGGCTCGGGCGTCACCGTCACCGAGGTCAACCAGCTGCTGGAGCGCTTCGCCCAGGCCCAGAAGATGATGGGCCAGATGGCCGGCAGCATGGGCCTGCCCGGCATGGGCCCGATGTCGAAGAAGGCCCGCGGGCGGCAGATGCAGGCCCAGTCGAAGAAGGGCAAGAAGGGCAAGGGGAAGGGGAGCGCCGCCAAGAAGGGGGGCGGCCCCGCGCGCCGGCCCGTCGGTGCGCCCGGTCTGCCGCCGGGCGCGGGCAACCCCTTCGGCGGCGGGTTCCCGGGCGGTGGGATGCCCGGTGGCATGCCCGGGCTGCCCCCGGGGCAGGGCCTGCCCGACCTCACCAAGCTCAACTTCGACCAGCCCGGGGACGAGCGGCCCTCCCGGTGACCGCCCCGACCCTGCACCTGTCCGGCGTCGTGCTGCCCGAGGGGGAGCACCGCGACCTGTGGGTCCGCGACGGCCGCGTCACCTTCGAGCCGGTGCCCGGCGCCGAGACGGTCAGCCGCGGCGGCTGGCTGGCGCCCGGTCTGGTCGACGCCCACTGCCACGTCGGCATCGGTCGGGGGGGAGTGCACGTCGAGGACCTCGCCGGGCTGCGCGAGCAGGCCCTGACCGAGCGCGCCGCGGGCGTCCTGGCGCTGCGGGACTGCGGCTCCCCGGTCGACACCCGCGCCCTGGACGACGAGCCGGACCTGCCGACGATCGTCCGCGCCGGCCGGCACATCGCCCGCACCCGCCGCTACATCCCCGGCCTGGCCGCCGAGATCGAGCCGGACGCGCTGGTCGAGGAGGTCCGGGCGCAGGCCCGCCGCGGCGACGGCTGGGTGAAGCTCGTGGGGGACTGGATCGACCGCGGCGTGGGCGACCTCGCGCCCGAGTGGCCGGCCGACGTCCTCGCGGCCGCGATGGCCGCCGCGCACGAGGAGGGCGCCCGGGTCACCGCGCACACCTTCGGCACCGACGCGCTGCCCGACCTCGTCGGCGCGGGCATCGACTGCATCGAGCACGGCACCGGCCTGACCGAGGAGCTCATCGGGCAGATGGTCGCCCGGGGCACCGCCGTCGTCCCGACGCTGGTCAACGTCGAGAACTTCCCGGACTTCGCCGCGCAGGGGGAGCGGAGGTTCCCCACCTACGCGAGCACGATGCGCCGGCTGTACGCGTCGTCGGGCGCCGTCGTGCGGGCCGCCTTCGAGGCCGGGGTGCCGGTGTTCGCCGGCACCGACGCCGGGGGCGGCATCGACCACGGCCGGATCGCCGACGAGGTGCGTGCCCTGCACGCGGCGGGCATCCCGGCCGAGGCGGCGCTGGCCGCGGCCTCGTGGGCGGCGCGCTCGTGGCTGGGGCTGCCGTGCATCGAGGAGGGGGCGCCGGCCGACCTGGTGGTCTACGACGCCGACCCCCGCGCCGACCTCGACACCCTGGCCCGCCCGCGGCGCATCGTCCTCCGCGGCCGCGTCGTCGCCTGAGCGCAGCGCCGGTGCGACGCACGCCCGGCCACCGCGCAAACCCGTGGACGGCGCCCGGCGGGCGCCTGGGAGACTCGTCGCGTGCTGTTGCGGATGTCCACCCTCTTCCTGCGCACCCTGCGCGACGACCCGGCCGACGCCGAGGTCCCGAGCCACCGCCTGCTGGTGCGGGCCGGGTACATCCGGCGAGCCGCGCCCGGCGGCTTCACCTGGCTGCCGCTGGGCTACCGGGTGTTCCGCAACGTGGAGCGCATCGTCCGCGAGGAGATGGACCGGATGGGCGCGCAGGAGGTGCACTTCCCGGCGCTGCTGCCGCGCGAGCCCTACGAGGCCACCAACCGCTGGACCGAGTACGGCCCCAACCTCTTCCGCCTCCAGGACCGCCGGGGCGCCGACTACCTGCTCGGCCCCACCCACGAGGAGATGTTCACGCTCCTGGTGAAGGACCTGTACTCGTCGTACAAGGACCTGCCGGTCACGCTGTACCAGATCCAGACCAAGTACCGGGACGAGGCGCGTCCCCGGGCGGGGCTCTTCCGCGGCCGCGAGTTCACGATGAAGGACAGCTACTCCTTCGACGTCGACGACGCCGGCCTGGACAAGAGCTACGCCGCCCACCGCGACGCCTACGTCCGGGTCTTCGACCGGCTGGGCCTGGAGTACGTCATCGTCTCGGCCATGTCGGGGGCCATGGGCGGGTCCAGGAGCGAGGAGTTCCTGCACCCGACCCCGATCGGTGAGGACACCTTCGTCCGCTCGCCCGGGGGGTACGCCGCCAACGTCGAGGCGGTCAGCACCGTCGTCCCCGAGCCGATCCCGCTCGAGGGGCTGCCCGAGGCCCACGTCGAGGACACCCCCGACACCCCGACCATCGAGACGCTGGTCGCGGTCGCGCAGCAGCTGTTCCCGGACGCCGGCTACTCGGCCGCCTCGACGCTGAAGAACGTCGTCGTCACGCTGGTGCACCCCGACGGCGCCCGCGAGCCGTTGGTCGTCGGCATCCCCGGCGACCGCGAGGTCGACACCAAGCGGCTCGAGGCGCAGGTCTCGCCGGCCGAGGTCGAGCCGTTCACCGACTTCGAGGGCCACCCCGAGCTGGTCAAGGGCTACATCGGCCCGCAGGTGCTCGGCGCCGAGAGCGCGTCGGGCATCCGCTACCTCGTCGACCCGCGGGTGGTGACCGGCACCCGGTGGATCACCGGCGCCAACGAGCCGGGCAAGCACGTCTTCGACCTGGTGGCGGGCCGGGACTTCACCTGGGACGGCGTCATCGAGGCCGCCGAGGTGCTGCCCGGCGACCCCGCCCCCGACGGCTCCGGCCCCCTGGAGCTCGCCCGCGGCGTGGAGATGGGCCACATCTTCCAGCTGGGCCGCAAGTACGCCGAGGCGCTCGACCTGAAGGTGCTCGACGAGAACGGCAAGCTGGTCACGGTCACCATGGGCTCCTACGGCATCGGCGTCTCCCGGGCCGTGGCCGCGATCGCCGAGTCCACCCACGACGAGCTGGGCCTGGTCTGGCCGCGCGAGGTCGCACCGGCCGACGTGCACGTCGTCGCCACCGGCAAGGACGCCGCGGTCTTCTCGACCGCGGAGGCCCTCGCCCAGGAGCTGGTCGCCGCCGGGCTCACCGTGCTCTACGACGACCGGCCGAAGGTCTCGCCCGGGGTCAAGTTCAAGGACGCCGAGCTGCTCGGGATGCCCACCATCGTCACCGTGGGTCGCGGGCTGGCCGACGGCGTCGTGGAGCTGCGCGACCGGGCGACGGGGGAGCGCGAGGAGGTGCCGGTCGACGGCGCCGCGGCCCGCGTCCTCGCCGCCGTCCGTCAGTCGCCGGCGGCCAGCGCCCGGTAGCGCGACGGGGTCATGCCGTAGGCCGCGCGGAAGGCCCGGCCGAACACCGAGGGGTCGGCGAAGCCGCAGCGGTGGGCGACGGCGGTGAGCGGCAGGTCGCGCGCGCCGCTGCGGGCCAGCTCCTCGCGGGCCCGCTCCAGCCGCCGGCGCCGCACGTAGCGGGCCGCCGTCTCCGCCTCGCCGGCGAAGAGCCGGTGCAGCTGCCGGACGGAGACGAAGTGGGCCGCCGCGATGGACCGTGGGTCCAGCGCGGGGTCGGCCAGGTGCTCCTCCACGTGCGCCCGGACGGCGGCCAGCAGGGCCCGGTCGCCCCGCGGGGGCCCGGCAGGGGGTCGGGGAGCGGCGCCGGCCGCGGTGGTCACCAGCTCGAGCAGCTCGCCGGCCAGCCGGTCACCGGGGTCGGTGCCCACGACGTCCCGGGTGCGCAGCAGGTCGGTCATCATCCGGCCCAGCACGCCGGTGAGACCCGACGAGCCGTCCATCCGCCGCGCGGTGAGCCCGGGGGACGTCGGGCCGGGCCGGCACCAGGTGAGGACCAGCAGCGACCACGCCGGCCCCGTGCCGGCGCGCAGCTCCCAGGAGAAGGGGCGGTGGGTCTCGTAGAGCGCGTAGTCGCCCGGTTGCAGCCAGCACTCCCGGCCGTCCTGCTCCACCCGGGCGCTGCCCCGCTCGACCAGACCGACCTGCACGTAGTGCCGCCGGTCGGTGCGGGCCAGGCCGGCGGTGCGCACCGCCCGCTGGTCGACCGACCGCACCCGCGACAGCTGCAGCGACCTCACCGCCCGGCTGCGCACCTCGCCGGGGAGCGGCCCCTCGGCGGAGGGGACGACGTCGAGGTCCACGAAGTGCTCGCCGAGCAGATCCTGCCAGGACCGCACCCCGGTCGAGCGACCGGTCCTCGATGTCGGCATGGCGGCCTCGCTGGCGGTCGGCTGCGGGAGTCGCGCGGCGCGTGCCGGGCCCGGCGCCCCGGATCCGGCGGACGACGGCCCGAGGGTGCCATGCGCCCCCGGCCGGGGGAAGGCGCCTGCGGTCGAGGACCTGGCACGCAGCGTCGAGCCGGGCGGGACCCCGCGCGCCACGATCGCCGCACCGCGCCGGGCCACCGGCGCCTGGGGAGGAGGCGACCATGTCGGTGACCGACCTGCCGATGCCGGGGACGACGACGGTCCGCGGCGCCTGCCCGTGCGACTGCCCGGACACCTGCGCGCTCGAGGTGACCGTCGAGGACGGTCGCGCCACCCGGGTCCGCGGCGACCGCTCGCACCCGTTCACCCGCGGCGGGCTCTGCGTGAAGATGAACGACTACGAGCGCACGGTCTACAGCCAGGACCGCGTGCTGCACCCGCTGCGGCGCACCGGCCCCAAGGGCGGCGGGCAGTTCGAGCGGATCTCCTGGGACGACGCCCTGGACGAGATCGTCGGCCGCTTCCGGGAGATCGCCGAGACCTCCGGGCCCGAGGCGATCATGCCGGTCAGCTACCTGGGCACCCAGGGCATCCTCAACGGCCTCAACGTCGGCGACCCGTTCTTCAACCGGCTCGGGGCGACCATCAGCGAGCGCACGTACTGCGACTCCGGCTCGTGCACCGCCTACGCGATGACGGTCGGGGCGACCGCCGGCGTCGACCCGGAGTCGTTCGTGCACGCCCGCTACATCGTGATCTGGGCCAACAACATGCTCAGCACCAACCTGCACCTGTGGCCCTTCGTCGCCGAGGCGCAGCGGCGCGGGGCCAAGGTCGTCGTCATCGACCCCGTCCGGCACCGGACCGCGCAGCACGCCGACTGGTACATCCCCATCCGTCCGGGCACGGACGGGGCGCTGGCCCTGGCCATGGCGCACGTGATCATCGGCGAGGGGCTGACCGACGAGGACTACGTCGCGCGCTACACCGTCGGCTTCGACGAGCTGGCCGAGCGGGTGCGGCAGTACACCCCGGAGTGGGCGAGCGGGGAGACCGGCATCCCGGCCGAGGACATCCGGACGCTGGCCCGCGAGTACGCCGCGGCCAGCCCCTCGGTGATCCGCATCGGGGTCGCGATCGAGCGGCAGGCCGGCGGCGGGCAGACCGTGCGGGCGATCTCCTGCCTACCGGCGCTGACCGGCGCCTGGCGCGAGCCCGGTGGCGGACTGCTGCAGCTGCCGCTGTGGGCCTTCCCGGTCAACTGGCCGGCCTTCCTCGGCGCGGAGTTCATCCGGCCCGGCACCCGCGTGGTCAACCAGTGGCTGCTGGGCCGCGCGCTGACCGGTGAGCTGGCGCTGGACCCGCCGATCCGGGCGCTGGTGGTCTACAACAGCAACCCGCTGGTGGTCTGCCCCGAGCAGGACCGGATGGTCGCCGGGCTGTCGCGCGAGGACCTGTTCACCGTCGTCAGCGAGCACTTCCTCACCGACACGGCTGACTACGCCGACATCGTGCTGCCCGCGACGACGCAGCTCGAGCAGCGGGACCTGATGTTCTCGTGGGGCCACTTCTACGTGACGATGAACGAGCCCGCGGTGGCGCCGCTGGGGGAGGCGGTGTCCAACACCGAGCTCTTCCGCCGGCTGGCCGCGCGGATGGGCTTCACCGAGCCGGTGTTCACCCGCACCGACGAGCAGATGATCGCCGAGGCGTTCGACTGGTCCTCCCCGGTGATGGCGGGCATCACGCCGGAGACCCTGGCCCGCGACGGCTGGGCCCGGCTGCGTCTGCCGGGCCCCGACGAGTACGCCCCGCACGCCGAGGGCGGCTTCCCGACGCCGTCGGGGAAGGTGGAGTTCGTCTCCTCCGCGGCCGCCGGCGGCAACTTCGTGCTACCGCTGTTCCGCCAGGGCTCGAACGAGCACCAGCCCGGTGAGCCGGTGGACCCGCTGCCGCACTACGTGCCGCCGCGGGAGTCCGCCGGTTCCGGCCGCCACCCGCTCACCCTGCTGTCGCCGAAGTCGCACGCCTACCTGAACTCCAGCTTCGCCGACCGGCCGGGCCAGCAGCGCGTGCAGGGGGGACCGGCCCTGCACATGCACCCGGACGACGCGGCCGCCCGGGGCCTCGTCGAGGGTGCGGAGGTCTCCGTGGTCAACGACCGGGGCCGCTTCACCGCCCGGCTGCACGTCACGGCCGACGTCGCGCCCGGCGTGGTGGTCTCCCCGATGGGGGCGTGGCGCAAGCACTCCCGCGGTGCCACGGTCAACGCGCTGAGCCCCTCGGTCTTCGCCGACCTGGGCCGCGCGCCGACCTTCTCGGACAACCGCGTGGAGGTCGAGCCGGTGCGACCGGTGGACGCCGCTGCCCCGGCCGGAGTGGCCGGTCGCGCGGATCTGGCATGATGGACGGTCGAACACGGCGGTGGGCGGCCCTCTCACCGTTGCCGGCCGTGTCCAGCCGCACCGCCCCCGGCGTACCCCCACGCGTCGCTCCGGGCGGGCACACGACCTGCGTTCGAGGAGAACACCACACACCGTGGCCACCAAGATCAAGCTCATGCGCCTGGGCAAGATGCGCGCGCCGTACTACCGCCTCGTCGTCGCCGACTCCCGCACCAAGCGCGAGGGTCGCGTCATCGAGACGATCGGCAAGTACCACCCCAAGGAGGAGCCCTCCTTCATCGAGGTCGACTCCGAGCGGGCGCAGTACTGGCTGGGTGTCGGCGCGCAGCCGACCGAGCCGGTCGCGGCCATCTTCCGGGTCACCGGTGACTGGCAGAAGTTCAAGGGCGAGGCCGCGCCGCCGCCCATGAAGGTCGCCGCCCCGAAGCCGGACAAGAAGGCCCTCTACGAGGAGGCCGTCCGTGCCTCGGGTGAGGAGCCGGCCGCCGGCGCCACCACCCCGAGGAAGAAGGCCGCTCCCAAGGCCGACGACGCGGCGGCGAGCGACGCCCCCGCCGAGACGCCCGCCGAGTGAGACCGTGCTCGAAGAGGCGCTCGAGCACCTGGTCAAGGGCATCGTCGACCACCCCGAGGACGTGACGGTCGACCTGCTCACCAACCGTCGCGGCAAGACCCTCGAGGTCCGGGTGCACCCCGACGACCTCGGCAAGGTCATCGGCCGCGGCGGCCGCACCGCCAAGGCGCTGCGCACGGTGATGACCGGCGTCGGCGGCCGCGGCCTGCGGGTCGACGTCGTCGACACCGACGGGCGCTGAGCGCCTCCTCCTGAGCACCACCGCTCGTGAACGCAGAACCGAACGACCCCACCGACACCGTGGTGGTCGGCCGCATCGGCCGGCCCCACGGTGTCCGTGGTGAGGTGACCGTCGAGGTCCGCACCGACGACCCGGACCTCCGGTTCGCGCCGGGTGCGGTCCTGCGCACCGACCCCGTCGACCGCGGGCCGCTCACCGTGGCCGGCCGACGCTGGCACCGCGAGGTGCTGCTGCTCGCCATCGAGGGCGTGGAGAGCCGCGAGGCGGCCGAGGAGCTGCGCAACACCGAGCTGCACGTCCCCGTGGCCGAGCTGCCCGCCCTCGAGGACCCCGACGTCTTCTACGACCACCAGCTGGTCGGCCTGACCGCCCGCCTGCCCGACGGCACCGAGCTGGGCACGGTGGACGCCGTCCGCCACGAGGGCGCCGACCTGCTCGTCGTCCGCCGGGTCGAGGGCGGGGAGCTCCTCGTGCCGTTCGTGACGGCGATCGTCCCGACCGTCGACCTCGCCGGCGGCTCCCTCGTGGTCGACCCGCCCGAGGGGCTGCTCGACCTGTGAGCGGCTCTGTGACCGGGCCGGCTCGGCCGGGCGGGAGCGGAGCGGGAGTGTCGAGCCCGCCGTTCCGGGTGGACGTCGTCACGATCTTCCCCGAGTACCTGGCGCCGCTGCGGCAGTCGCTGCTGGGCAAGGCCGCCGAGCGCGGCCTGGTCAGCGTCGGCGTGCACGACCTGCGGCAGTGGACCGACGACGTCCACCGCACCGTCGACGACGCCCCCTACGGCGGCGGCCCGGGCATGGTGATGAAGCCCGAGCCGTGGGCCCGGGCGCTGGAGACCGTCCGCCCGCCCGGCACTCGCCTGGTCGTGCCGACCCCCGCCGGCCGTCCGTTCACCCAGGCCGTGGCCGCCGAGTGGGCGCGTGAGCCCGGCCTGGTCTTCGCCTGCGGCCGCTACGAGGGGATCGACCAGCGGGTCGCCGACTGGGCCGCCGAGGCCGGGCCGGTGTCGGAGGTCTCGATCGGCGACTACGTGCTGGCCGGCGGCGAGTCGGCGGTGCTGGTCATGGTCGAGGCCGTGACCCGGTTGCTGCCCGGCGTCGTCGGCAACCGGGAGTCCGTCGAGTACGACTCGCACGCCGACGGTCTGCTCGAGGGGCCGTCCTACACCCGCCCGGCGTCCTGGCGCGGCCACGACGTCCCGCCGGTGCTGCTGTCCGGCGACCACGCCGCGATCGCCCGGTGGCGGCGCGCGGAGTCGCTGCGACGGACGGCGGAGCGCCGTCCGGACCTGCTCGCGGCGCTGCCCGAGGACGCGCTCACCGCCGCCGACCGCGCCGTCCTCGACGAGTGACCTCCCGGGCGGTGGTGCGGCCGACCGCGCGGGTCGTCGTCCTCGACCCGTCCGGGCGGGTGCTGCTGCTCGGCGCCCGGCTCACCGACCCCGCCGTCCCGCCGGGCGACGTGCTGTTCTGGTACACCCCCGGCGGTGGCGTGGAGCCGGGGGAGGGCGTGCGGGAGGCCGCCGCCCGGGAGCTCGCCGAGGAGATCGGCCTGGTCGTCGACCCCGTGCAGCTCGAGGGGCCGGTGTGGTTCCGCCGGCACGTCGGCCCGTTCGCCGGCGTGCAGATCGACTCGCGGGAGACCTTCTTCGTGCTGCGGGACGTGGTGCACGAGGTGGACGCGAGCGGGCGCACCGAGCTGGAGCTGCTCGGTGCCGAGCCGCACCGCTGGTGGAGCGCCGAGGAGGTCGCCGTGAGTGGCGAGACCTTCGCGCCGCGAGAGCTGGCCGACCTGCTGCCGGAGCTGTCCACCGGCCCGTGGACGGGGCCGCCGCGCTTCGTCGGCTGAAGATGTGGCACAGTAGAGAGCTGCTGCGGACGCATCGCCCCCGTCGACGGCGAGCTCCTCCCGGAGCGCAGCGCCCCGGATCGGACAGCCGGGGGCGCCTGCTGTCCGCACCGCAACGACATGACCGCTAGGACAGGACTGCCGCGATGAACACCCTGGACGTACTCGACGCCGACTCGCTGCGCGACGACATCCCCGAGTTCCGCCCGGGTGACACCGTCAAGGTGCACGTGCGCGTCATCGAGGGCAACCGCTCCCGCATCCAGGTCTTCCAGGGCGTGGTCATCCGCCGGCAGGGCGGGGGCATCCGCGAGACCTTCACCGTCCGCAAGGTCAGCTTCGGTGTCGGCGTCGAGCGCACCTTCCCGGTGCACACGCCGGTCGTCGAGAAGATCGAGGTGCTGACCCGCGGTGACGTGCGTCGCGCCAAGCTGTACTACCTGCGCGAGCTGCGCGGCAAGGCCGCCAAGATCAAGGAGAAGCGCGAGACCGTCTCGCGCTGACACTCCGCGCTGACACGACGCAGGCCGGTCCGGCCTGACCACGGCGGGTCCTCCGCGGCCGTACGCTGGCTCCGATGAGCAGTGACCGGCCCGGGAGGCCCGCCGACGTCGTTCCGGAGGGGGAGGACCCCCAGGCGACCGGGTCCACAGCCGATGCCGGCCCCGTCCGCCGTCCCGGTGGCCGTGCCGCCCGCCGGCGCGAGGAGGCCGACAAGGGCTCGCTGATCCGCGAGCTGCCGGTGCTCCTGCTCATCGCCTTCGTGCTCGCCCTGCTGGTGAAGACCTTCCTGGTGCAGGCGTTCTTCATCCCGTCGGGCTCGATGGAGCGGACGCTGCACGGCTGCCCGGGCTGCACCGGCGACCGCGTCCTGGTCAACAAGGTGCCCTACTGGTTCGGCGAGCCCGAGCCCGGCGACATCGTCGTCTTCGAGGGGCCGGAGAGCTGGTCGCCGGAGGTGGACGTCCAAGAGCCGGGCAACTGGCTCTCCAGCGGCCTGCTGTGGCTGGGCCGCGCCATCGGGGTGGCGCCGCCGAGCGAGGACGACTTCGTCAAGCGGGTCATCGCCACCGGCGGCCAGACGGTGCAGTGCTGTGACCCCGAGGGCCGGGTCACGGTGGACGGCGAGCCGCTCGACGAGCCCTACGTCTTCGAGAACACCCCGCTGGAGAGCCGGGCGTTCGGTCCGGTCACCGTCCCCGAGGGTCGGCTGTGGGTCATGGGTGACCACCGCTCGGCGTCGGCGGACTCGAAGGCGCACATCGGCGACGAGTGGTCCGGAACGGTCGCCGTGGACGACGTCGTCGGCAAGGCCGCGCTGATCGTCTGGCCGCTCGACCGTTTCAGCACGCTCGGCTCGCCCGACATCCAGGGGACCGAGGCGGCCGGCGTGCCGGTCTCCGGTGCCGCGGCGGTCGCCGCCCCGTACGCCATGGGTCTGGTGGGCGCGGTGCCGCTCACCGCCTGGCGACGGCGACGACGCCGGTCCCGCGGCGACTGACGGATCCCGCGCTCCTCCCTCGACCCGCACCTCCCGGCACCCCGGGGCGTGCGGGTCGAGTCGTTCCCGGGCTCCCCGCGGAATGGCGTCGCCATGTCGACACGAATGCAGCGGGTCGCCATTCCGGCGTTTCTCGTGTGACTGGTCGCGGCTCGAAGTGGTGTCCCGAAGATTTCTCGGAAAATGTTGGAAAACCATTCAAGCACCCGTCTCACCCGTCCGATGGAGTTCGTGAGAAGTTCCCCGAACGTGTGAAACGGAGTCATTGTGTCCGCACCCATGGCGAGCGCCGCCCGCGGCGTCACCCGCGTGCTCATCCTCGCCGACGCCCCCGTCCTGCGCCGTGGGCTCGTGAGCATGGTGAACGAGACCGCCGGCATGCAGTCGGTCGGGACTCCGGGCGAGCTGCGCCGCGCCCTCACGCTGGTCGAGACCGCCCGCCCCGACGCGGTGGTCGTGGAGCTGGGCCAGGGCCGCGCCGCGACCCTGAACGCCTGCCGCGACCTGCGCCGCCGGTACCCCCGGGTGACCATCGTGGCCCTGGGCACCTCCGAGGACCCGGCCGTGGTGAACGAGGCCCTGGCCGCCGGCGTCCGCGGCTACCTGATGATCAACACCTCGCCGACCCTGCTCGGCTGGGCCATCCTGGCCGCCCGCGCCGGCCGCACCGTCGTCGACCCGCAGATCCGCCGGGTCGAGCCGTCGGCCGCT
Source organism: Geodermatophilus sp. SYSU D00779 (assembly GCF_054050595.1). NCBI lineage: Bacteria > Bacillati > Actinomycetota > Actinomycetes > Geodermatophilales > Geodermatophilaceae > Geodermatophilus > Geodermatophilus sp. SYSU D00779. Next base: position 48,637 of record NZ_JBJGZQ010000002.1, on the reverse strand, counting down.
CCGGCCGCCAAGCCGTTCACCCCCGAGGTGCCGCTGACCCGCCGCGAGTCCGACGTCCTCGACGAGCTGATCCAGGGCCAGTCGAACCGGCAGATCGGCCGCAACCTGTTCATCAGCGAGGACACCGTCAAGTCCCACGTCAAGGCCATCCTGCGCAAGCTCGGTGCCCGCGACCGGGCGCACGCCGTCTCCCTGGTGCTCTCCTCCCGCACCCCCGCCGCCTGCACCTGCGGCGCCCACGCCCTGACCCCGGCCGAGGTCGAGGCCTGAGGGAGGACCCCCTGCCCCTGCCCTGGCCCCGTCCAGGGCACCGCCCCGAGCTTGCGAGGGGTGGAGAGGACGGGGTCCTCCAACCTGCAGGGGCCGTGCGGACCGTCCGCCTCCTCGGCGATCCGCACGGGCGCTCCCGGCCGCTCCGGCGGCCGACCGTCCACGGGCCGGCCCCTCTGACCCCGGCGCCGGCCCCTGGCGTTCCCGCCCGGCGACAGCCGCCCACGGTCCCTCGCCGGCGTCGTACTGTCGGACCGCGATGGCTGTCCGTACCACCCCCGCTCCTCCCGGGCGGCGGAACCGCGTCCGCGCCGTCCCGGCCGCCGACGACCGGGCCGACGCCCTGTGGGAGATGGAGCGCTCCCTGCGCCGCCGCGGCTTCGCAGCGGTCGCCGGTGCCGACGAGGCCGGCCGCGGTGCCTGTGCCGGTCCGCTCGTCGCCGCCGCCTGCGTGCTGCCGGCCGGCCGCCGGGGGAGGGTCCCCGGCCTCGCGGACTCCAAGCTGCTGACCGCCGCGACCCGCGAGCGGGTCTACGAGGAGGTCGTCGACCGCGCCCAGGCGTGGTCGGTGGTCGTCCTGCCGGTCGCCGACCTCGACGCGCGCGGCATGCACGTGACCAACATCGAGGCGCTGCGCCGTGCGGTGTGGGCCCTCGACCTCGGCGCGGACTACGTGCTCACCGACGGCTTCCCCGTCCCGGGGTTGGCCTGCCCCACCCTCGCGGTGTGGAAGGGCGACCGGGTGGCGGCGTGCGTGGCGGCGGCGTCGGTGCTGGCCAAGGTCACGCGGGACCGGATCATGCTCGACCTGCACGAGCGCTGGCCGGAGTACGACTTCGCCGTCCACAAGGGCTACAGCACCGCCGCCCACGACGCCGCCCTGCAGCGGTACGGGCCGTGCCCGGAGCACCGGAAGCGCTTCGTCAACGTGGTCCGGGCCCGCGACGCACACGCCGCTCGGGGACTCCAGCTCACCGGCTCCGGCGCGATGGTCGATGATGGGGCCATGCGCCACGTGTCCGGAGAGCCGCGATGAGCACCGAGGACCTGGAGAAGTACGAGACCGAGATGGAGCTGCAGCTCTATCGCGAGTACCGGGACATCGTCCGGCAGTTCACCTACGTGGTGGAGACCGAGCGGCGCTTCTACCTCGCCAACTCCGTCGACCTGCAGGTCCGGGAGGCCGGCGGCGAGGTGTACTTCGAGCTCAAGCTCTCCGACGCCTGGGTCTGGGACATGTACCGGCCGGCCCGGTTCGTGCGCAACGTCCGGGTGCTGACCTTCAAGGACGTCAACGTCGAGGAGCTGGACAAGCCCGACCTCGAGCTGCCCGACGGTCCCCGACTGACCTGATCCGTGTGTCACGGCGTGGAGGCTGACCGCGCCGGGTGACGTCCCGGGACCCGGCGTCCACAGGCGGTCGTCCCGTCCACAGATCCGCTGCGCGGCTGTCCCGGCCGGTGCGGGCGGACGACGGTCGGCCGGGTGCGAACGACATCGGACCTCGGCGCCCGCGGCGAGCGGATCGCCGCCGCCTACCTGACCGACAGCGGCCTGCGGGTCCTCGACCGGAACTGGCGCTGCCGGGAGGGTGAGCTCGACATCGTCGCCCGCGACGGCGACGCGCTGGTCTTCTGCGAGGTCAAGACCCGCCGGGCGGTCGGCTTCGGCCACCCCGTGGAGGCGGTCGGGCACGTCAAGCAGCGCCGGCTGCGCACCCTGGCCCAGCGCTGGCTGGCCGCCCACGACGAGCACGCGCCGGAGCTGCGGTTCGACGTCGTCGGCGTGCTGGTGCGTCCGGACGGGCCGGCGCTGGTCACCCACCTGCGGGCGGCGTTCTCGTGACGCTCGCGCGGACCTGGTCGGTGGGCCTGGCCGGGGTGCACGGCGCGATGGTCGACGTGGAGGTGGACCTGTCGGCCGGGGTCCCCGGCGTGGTGCTCGTCGGGCTGCCCGACGCCGTCGTGCGCCAGTCGGTCGACCGCGTGCGGGCGGCGGTGGTCAACGCCGGCGGGAGGTGGCCGCTGCGCCGGATCACCATCGGGTTGTCCCCGGCGTCGATGCCCAAGCAGGGCAGCGGCTTCGACCTGGCGCTGGCCACGGCGGTCCTGGCGGCCGACGGCGCGGTCCCGGCCGAGTCGGTGGGTCGCCTGGTGCTGCTCGGCGAGCTGGGGCTCGACGGCTCGGTGCGCGCCGTCCGCGGGGTGCTGCCGGCCGTGCTCGCCGCCGCCCGCGCCGGCCACACCACGGTGGTGGTCCCCGCGGGCAACGCGGGGGAGGCCGCGCTGGTCGAGGGGGTCGAGGTGCTGGCCGCCGGCGCGCTCGCCGAGGTGGTCGCCCACCTCCGAGGCCGGACGCCGCTGCCCCGGCACACCCGGGGCGCCCTGCCGCCGGCCCCGCCCGGGCCGGACCTGGGCGATGTCGTGGGCCAGCCGATCGGCCGCCGGGCGGTGGAGGTCGCGGCCGCGGGCGGGCACCACCTGTTCCTCAGCGGGCCGCCGGGCGCGGGCAAGACGATGCTCGCCGAGCGGCTGCCGGGGCTGCTCCCCGCGCTGGACGAGCTGGAGGCGCTGGAGGTCACCGCCATCCACTCCGTCGCCGGGACGCTGCCGCCGGACGCCCCGCTGGTGACCCGCCCGACCTTCGAGGCGCCGCACCACTCGGCGACGATCGCCGCCCTCGTCGGCGGGGGATCGGGGCTGATCCGCCCCGGTGCGCTGTGCCGGGCCCACCGCGGGGTGCTCTTCCTCGACGAGGCGCCGGAGTTCCCGCGGGCGGTCCTCGACACGCTGCGCCAGCCGCTCGAGCGCGGCTCGGTGACCATCTCCCGCGCCAGCGGCGCCGCCACCTTCCCGTGCCGCGCGCAGCTGGTGCTCGCGGCCAACCCGTGCCCGTGCGCCAGTGCCGCCGGCGACGCCGCCTGCACCTGCAGCCCGCTGGAGCGACGGCGCTACCAGGCTCGCCTCTCGGGGCCGCTGCTGGACCGGATCGACCTGCGGGTCGACCTCCCGGCGGTCACCCGGGCTGCCTGGCTGGAGGCCGGGACGGCGCCCGAGCCGACCGCCGCCGTCGCCGGCCGCGTGGCCCGGGCCCGGGCGGCCGCGGCGGCGCGGTTGTCCGGCACCGGCCTGCACGTCAACAGCCAGGTGCCGGGCCGGCTGCTGCGCGAGCGGTGGTCCCCGCCGCGGCCGGCGCTGCGACTGGTCGAGCGGGCGCTGGAGCGCGGGGCGCTGTCGGTGCGCGGCTACGACCGGGTGCTGCGGGTCGCGTGGACGTTGAGCGACCTGGCCGGACGCACCGTGCCGGGGCCGGACGAGGTGGCCGAGGCCCTCGGTCTGCGGCTGCAGCGGACGGCGGCATGAGCGCCCTGCCGAGCCTCGACGAGGACATGGAGCAGGGGCTCTCCGAGGCGGCGTCCGACGGGCGCGCCGGGCCCGCGGTGCGGCGGGCGCGGGCCTGGCTGAGCCGCGCGGCCGAACCCGGCAGCGTCGCGTTCTGGCGTTTCGTCGACGACGTCGGCCCGGTGGAGGCGGTCCGCCGGCTGCGGTCCGGCCGGGCGCCCGACGTCGTGCGGGCGCTGGTCGGTGCCCGCGCCGGCCAGGACGCCTCGCTGGAGGACCTGCTGCGGGCCGAGCGCTGCGACGCGCGGCTGGTCGTCCCCGAGGACGACGAGTGGCCCGCGCACCTGCTGCACTGCCTCACGCTGGCCACCGGCGAGGAGCCCGACGACCCGCGGCACCAGTCCCCGCGGGCCACCGCTCCGGTGCCGCCACTGGCGCTGTGGGTCCGCGGCCCGGCCCGGCTCGACGAGCTGGCCGACCGGTCGGTGGCGATCGTCGGTGCACGGGCGTCGACCGCGTACGGCGAGCACGTCGCCGGCGAGCTGGGCCACCAGCTGGGTCAGCGGGGCTGGACGGTGCTCTCCGGCGGGGCCTTCGGCATCGACGCGGCCGCCCACCGGGGCGCGCTGGCCGCCGACGCCCCGACGGTCGCGGTCCTGGCCTGCGGCGTCGACCGCGCCTACCCGGCCGCGCACGGGGCGCTGTTCCACCGCATCACCGAGTCCGGGCTCCTGGTCAGCGAGTGGCCACCCGGAGCCGCTCCGCTCAAGCACCGCTTCCTCGTCCGCAACCGGCTCATCGCGGCGCTGACCCAGGGCACCGTGGTCGTGGAGGCGGCGGCCCGGTCCGGTGCGCAGGCGACCGCGCGGCGGGCGCAGAAGCTGGGCCGGCAGGTGATGGTCGTGCCCGGCCCGGTCACCTCGGCCCTGAGCGTGGGCTGCCACGAGCTGCTGCGCGATCCCGAGCTGGGCGCGGTCCTGGTCGCCGACGCCGCGCACGTGGTGGAGACCGTGGGTCGGCTGGGGGAGGACCTCGCCGACCCGCCGGAGCGCCCCACCGGTCCCCGCGACGGGCTCTCCGACCTCGCCGTCCGCGTGCTCGACGCCTGTCCGGTCCGCAACGGCGTCAGCCCGGAGCGGCTGGCCCGGGTGGCCGGCTGCGACGTCCTCGACGTGCTGCGGGTGCTGCCCGTGCTCGAGCTCGCCGACCTCGTCGAGGCAACCGACGCCGGGTGGCGGCTGGGCCGGGCAGCGCGCGCCGGGGAGGGACGGGGGTGACGGCAGGGGAGGAGGCGGCATGAGCTCACGCGGCGTCGGCGCTTCGGCTTGACCCCCGGCCGCGCCCGGCCGACCGTTTCGGGGTGACTGCCCGCACCGCCGACGCGCGGGCCGCGCTGCCGCCGGCGCTGGCGGAGGTGCTGGCCGACTACGAGGAGCACCTGCGCTGGCAGCGCGACCTGTCCGCGCACACCCTCCGCGGCTACGTCGGCGACGCGGTCTGGCTGCTCGACCACCTGGTGCGGCGCGGTGGCACGCGCATCGAGGACCTGGACCTGCCCACGCTGCGCAGTTGGCTCGCGCACAACCGCACCCGTGGTGCCGGGCGCGCCACCATCGCCCGCCGGGCGGCGGCCGCTCGCTCCTTCACCCGCTGGCTGCGACGCAGCGGCCTCACCGCCGAGGACGTGGGCCTGCGGCTGGTCAGCCCCAAGGCCCACCGCACCCTGCCCGAGGTGCTCGCCCCCGACCAGGCGCGGGCCGTGGTGGACTCGGCCGCCGGGGCCGAGGACCCGGTGGGCCTGCGCGACGCCGTCGTCCTCGAGCTGCTCTACGCCAGCGGCATCCGGGTGAGCGAGCTGGTCGGTCTGGACGTCGACGACGTCGACCGCGATCGCCGCCTGCTGCGGGTGCTGGGCAAGGGCCGCAAGGAGCGCACCGTTCCCTACGGCGCCCCCGCCGAGCGGGCTCTGGACGCCTGGCTCACCCGCGGCCGCCCTGCTCTGGCGACCGAGCGCTCCGGGCCGGCGCTGCTGCTCGGCGTACGCGGCGGCCGGCTCGACCAGCGCGAGGCGCGTCGCACCGTGCACACGGCGGTGACCGCCGCCCCCGGCGCTCCCGACATCGGCCCGCACGGGCTGCGGCACTCGGTGGCCACGCACGTGCTCGAGGGCGGTGCGGACCTGCGGCTCGTGCAGGAGCTGCTCGGCCACGCCAGCCTCGCGACCACCCAGCTCTACACGCACGTGACCGTCGACCGGCTCCGTGCCGTCCACGCCCGAGCGCACCCGCGCGCCTGAGAGGACCGCCGCCTGTGTCTGACACAGTTGCCCTGCGCGCCATCGGTTCGCGCACCACCACCGAGCCCACCCCGAGGTCCTCCGCCAGAGGCCTCCGACAGTCGGGAGCGCAGACCGTGACCGAGGCCGCCATCGACCGGCTCGACGAGACCCCGGACGACGCCGACGCCGTGCTGGCCGACCTGTGGGCCGCCTACGTCGCCGACCGGGCACCCGAGCTGCGCGACCGGCTGATCCTGCACTACGCGCCGCTGGTGAAGTACGTCGCCGGCCGCGTCGGCAGCGGCCTGCCCGCGCACGTGGAGCAGGCCGACCTGGTCTCCTACGGCACCTTCGGCCTCATCGACGCCATCACCCGCTACCAGCCCTCGCGCGAGGTCAAGTTCGAGAGCTACGCGATGGCCCGCATCCGCGGCGCGATCATCGACGAGCTGCGCAGCACCGACTGGATCCCGCGGTCGGTGCGGATGAAGGCCCGGCAGTTCGAGCGCACCGTGGCGGCGCTGGAGAGCCGGCTGCAGCGCAGCCCCACCGAGGAGGAGGTGGCCGCCGAGATGGGGATGGACGTCGAGGACGTCCGCAAGTTCCTCGGCCAGCTCTCCCTGGTCAACGTCGTCGCGCTCGACGAGCTGCTCTCCGACGACGAGGGCGGCGCGCCCCGCCTGGTCGACACCCTGCAGGACACCAGCGCCCTCGACCCGCAGGCGATGGCCGAGCACAGCGAGGCCAGGCAGCTGCTGGCCCGCGCGGTCGAGCAGCTGCCCGAGCGGGAGAAGGTCGTCGTCAGCCTCTACTACTTCGAGGGCCTGACCCTGGCCGACATCGGCCGCGTCCTCGGCGTCACCGAGAGCCGCATCTGTCAGTTGCACACCAAGGCCGTGCTGCAGCTGCGCACCAAGCTGGCCGACATCGCCTGACCCACAGCCCCGGGCCGCGACCCTCCTCGCCGGGGCTCTGCAGCTCGCCGGGTGCTCCGGCGCCCCTGGCCGACGCCACCGGCGCGGAGTTCCACCGCCTGTTCGTCGAGCAGATGACCGTGCACCACCGCGGCGCCGTGGGGATGGCCGAGACCGTCCGCGACGACCGGACCGCGAGACCGCCCAGATGGAGCAGCTGTCGCAGGACCTGGGCAGCTGACCGGTGTGGCCGTGGCGGCCCCGGCCGCCACGGCCACACCCAGCGCCGGGGCGTGGGGGTACCGGCACGCCTGAGAGCACTTCCGCGAGGTGCCGCCCCCCGGCGGACGGCGCGGCCACGGGGTCGGGGGTCAGCCCATCGGCAGCAGCCGCACCTCCGGCGGCTCGAGCAGCGACAGCGGGTCGAGGTAGACCTCCCCGCGCCGCAGTCCCCAGTGCAGACAGGCCGCGACCGGGCAGCCGGCGTGGCCGCCGGCCAGCGTCCCGAGCACCGTGCCGCGGGCGACCGGCCGCCCGGCGCCCACCACGGCGTCGACCGGCTCGTACGTCGTCCGCAGGCCATCGGCGTGGTCCACGCTGACCACCGGTCGCCCGGCGACCATCCCGGCGAAGACGACGACGCCGTCCCCGGCGGCCAGGACCGGCGTCCCCGGCGCCCCGGCCAGGTCCGCGCCGCGGTGCCCGGCCCCGTACCGGTCCGGCGGCGGGTCGAACGGGCGGGTCACCGCCCCCTCCACCGGCCGGGACCACAGACCCCCCGGGACGTCGTCCGGTGCGGCGACGGCCCCTCCGGCGGGCAGCAGCAGCGGGACCAGGAGCAGGACGGCGAGGACCGATCGGCGCACCTGCGGAGCGTGCTCCTGCGGGACGCCGGACGGGCCGCACCGCCGCGGTCTGTGGACGGCGCCGGCCGCCGGGGAGGGCCATCGGCCACGGGGCGTATGCTGAGAGTCGCGACCCGTCTGTGGCGGGTCGACTTCGCGCGTCCTCTCCCCGCTGGCAGCAGCGGGACGGTCGCCACCCCGGTCCCCGTTCGCGGGGTCGTGGCGGCCCGGACGCCAGGGCGGAGCGCCACCCGGCGCCCGCGACAACCGAGGAGCGCGGCCCCGCGTGGCCGCGCGCAGAGCACAGAGAGGCTGCGGCCATGGCAGTCGTCAGCATGAAGCAGCTGCTCGACAGCGGCGTCCACTTCGGGCACCAGACCCGTCGCTGGAACCCGAAGATGAAGCGGTTCATCTTCACCGAGCGCAACGGCATCTACATCATCGACCTGCAGCAGACGCTCGGGTACATCGACAACGCCTACGAGTTCGTCAAGCAGACGGTCGCGCACGGCGGCACGATCCTGTTCGTCGGCACCAAGCGCCAGGCGCAGGAGGTCATCGCCGAGCAGGCGCAGCGCGTCGGCATGCCCTACGTCAACCAGCGCTGGCTGGGCGGCATGCTCACCAACTTCTCGACGGTCCACAAGCGGCTGCAGCGGCTCAAGGAGCTCGAGGACATGGAGCAGACCGGCGTGATGGCCGGCCTGTCCAAGAAGGAGCAGCTGGGCCTCACCCGCGAGAAGGCCAAGCTGGAGCGCAGCCTCGGCGGTATCCGCGACATGCAGAAGGTGCCCAGCGCCGTCTGGATCGTGGACACCAAGAAGGAGCACATCGCCGTCGGCGAGGCCCGCAAGCTCAACATCCCGGTCGTCGCGATCCTCGACACCAACTGCGACCCGGACGAGGTCGACTACAAGATCCCCGGCAACGACGACGCCATCCGCAGCGCCGCGCTGCTGACCCGCGTGATCGCCGACGCCGTGGCCGAGGGCCTCATGGCCCGCTCGGCCTCGCAGGCCAACGCCGGCCGCGAGGACGGCGGCGAGCAGGCCATCGGCGGCGACGAGCCGCTGGCCGACTGGGAGCGCGAGCTGCTCACCGGCCAGCAGGGCGACGCCGCCGGCGACGCGACGGCCTCCCCGCTGCCGGAGACCCCCGCCGAGCCCCCGGCCGTGACCGCGAACGAGATCGCCCCGGTCGAGGGCGTGCCCGCCACCGGCGGCACGGACACCGGCACCCAGGGCGCCCAGAACGGCTGAACGAGGACCCCGCTCCCCTCGCCCGGCACTCCGGGGTGAGGGAAGCGGGGCCGCCCTCCCGCTCAGGCACTGACACAGAAGGAATCAAGGCATGGCTGACTTCACCGCGGCCGACGTCAAGCGTCTCCGCGACGCCACCGGCGCCGGCATGATGGACTGCAAGAAGGCGCTCACCGAGGCCGAGGGCGACTACGACAAGGCCGTCGAGCTGCTGCGCATCAAGGGCGCCAAGGACGTCGGCAAGCGCCTGGAGCGCTCGACGACCAACGGCGTCGTCGTCAGCAAGGACGGCGCGCTGCTCGAGCTCGACTGCGAGACCGACTTCGTCGCCAAGAACGCGGACTTCGTCACGCTGGCCGAGCGCCTGCTCGACGTCGTCCTGGCGCAGAAGCCGGCCGACGTCGACGCGCTGCTGGCCACCGAGGTCGACGGCCAGACCGTCGCCGCCCTGGTCGAGGGCGAGTCGGCCCGCATCGGCGAGAAGCTGGTGCTCAGCCGGTTCGTGGTCTTCGACGGCCAGACCGCCACCTACCTGCACAAGCGGGCCACCGACCTGCCCCCGGCGATCGGTGTCGCGGTGCAGTACAGCGGCGGCAGCGAGGAGGCGGCGCGCAGCCTGGCGATGCACATCGCCGCGGCCCGCCCGCGCTACCTCTCCCGCGACGAGGTCCCGGCCGAGGCGGTCGAGACCGAGCGCCGCGTCGCCGAGCAGACGGCCAAGGAGGAGGGCAAGCCCGAGCAGGCGATCACCAAGATCGTCGAGGGTCGGGTCAACGCCTACTTCAAGGACTTCGTCCTCCTCGAGCAGCCGTCGATCACCGAGCCCAAGCGCACGGTCAAGCAGATCGTCGACGAGGCCGGCCTGACCGTGGAGCGGTTCGCCCGCTTCGAGGTCGGCCAGGCCTGAGAGGACCACCCTTCCCCCCGCGCCTCGCACGCCCGGCGCGGGTCCCTGGAGGGTGGCCGTTCCCGCACGTCACCGGCCCCGTCCCGCCCCTGGGACGGGGCCGGTGGCGTGTCCGGGCACCGGTGCGGGAGACCCCCCGCCCGCGAGCTGCCGCACGCCCCGTGCGGCAGGATCAGGGGAACGACGCCGAGCGAGGGAAGAACCCGTTGACCGACACCGCCGCGCCGAGCACCACCGCGCCCATGTCCGCCCCCACCGCGTTCCAGCCCGCTGACGGCGCGGGTTACAAGCGGGTCCTGCTCAAGCTGTCCGGAGAGGCCTTCGGCGGCGGCAAGGTGGGCGTCGACTCCGACATCGTGCAGAGCATCGCGACCCAGCTGGCCGATGTCGTCCACGGCGGCACGCAGGTCGCCGTGGTGGTCGGCGGGGGCAACTTCTTCCGCGGTGCCGAGCTGTCCCAGGCCGGCATGGACCGCCGGCACGCCGACTACATGGGCATGCTCGGCACGGTCATGAACTGCCTGGCCCTGCAGGCCTTCTGCGAGCAGGTCGGCCTGCAGACCCGGGTGCAGACGGCGATCGAGATGGGACAGGTGGCCGAGCCCTACATCCCGCGCAAGGCGGTGCGGCACCTGGAGAAGGGCCGGCTGGTCATCTTCGGCGCCGGCGCCGGCATGCCCTACTTCTCGACCGACACGGTGGCCGCGCAGCGCGCCCTCGAGATCGGCTGCCAGGTGCTGCTCATGGCCAAGAACGGGGTGGACGGCGTCTACGACGACGACCCCCGCACCAACCCGGACGCCGTCATGTACGAGGACCTCGACTACGGCACCGTGCTCGCCAAGCAACTGAAGGTCGCCGACGCGACGGCCATCAGCCTGTGCATGGACAACAGCATGCCGATCGTCGTGTTCAACCTGCTGCGCGACGGCAACATCGCCCGTGCCGTGGCAGGTGAGAGGATCGGGACGCTGATCAGCGACCCGGCCTGAGCGCCGCTGTCGCCAGCCCGCAGACCCGCACCCGCGGCGGAGTGCTCCGCCGCACCAGGAGGAGAGACCCGTGATCGACGACACCCTGCTCGACGCCGAGGAGCGGATGGACAAGGCCCTGTCGGTCGCGCGCGAGGACCTCGGCTCGGTGCGCACCGGGCGCGCCGCCCCGTCGATGTTCAACAAGGTCCTGGTCGACTACTACGGCTCGCCGACGCCGGTGCCGCAGATGTCGTCGATCACGGTGCCCGAGGCCCGCATGGCGGTGATCAAGCCCTACGACACCAGCCAGCTGTCGGCCATCGAGAAGGCCATCCGCGACAGCGACCTCGGCGTCAACCCGACCAACGACGGCCAGATCATCCGCGTGGTGTTCCCCCAGCTGACCGAGGAGCGCCGCCGCGACCTGGTCAAGCAGGCGCGCGCCAAGGGCGAGGACGCCAAGGTCGCCATCCGCAACGTGCGCCGCCGGGCCAAGGAAGAGCTCGACCGCATCGCCAAGGACGGCGAGGCCGGCGAGGACGACGTGCGCCGCGCCGAGAAGGAGCTCGACGACCTGACCGCCAAGCACGTGCACGGCATCGACGAGGCGGTCAAGCACAAGGAGTCCGAGCTCCTCGAGGTCTGAACCGTCCGGCCCTCCTGCCATGACCCCCGACCCCGACACCGGGCCGATCCCGATCGTCGGCCGGCGCCCGGCCCCGCCTCCGCCGCCACTGCCGCCGCGGGCGGTCACCGAGCTGCGGACGGCCCCGCTGGCCGTGCCGGAGCCGGCGACCGCCGGGCCGTCCGGGCGTGGGCCGGGGACGACGCGGGGCGAGCCCCCCACGTCGACGACCGAGTCCGTCGGCCCCGACCTGGTCCCGACACGGGGGAAGAAGTCCGGCCGCGCCGGTCGGGACATGGTCGCGGCCATCGGCGTCGGCCTCGGGCTGGGCGCGGTCATCCTGGTCTCGCTGCTGGTCTACCGCCCGGCGTTCCTGCTCGTGCTGGGTGCGGCGATCCTCACCGGCGTCGTCGAGCTGACCCGGGCGCTGCAGGCCGGGAACGTGCGCGCCCCGCTTGTGCCCCTGCTCGTCGGCACGGTCGCGATGATCGTGCTGGCCTGGACCCGCGGGGCCTCCGGGCTCGTGGTGGCGTTCCTGCTCACCGTCCTCGCCGTCCTGCTGTGGCGGCTGGGTGACGGTCCCGACGGCTACCTGCGCGACGCCTCGGCCGGCGTCCTGGTGGCGCTGTACGTCCCGCTGCTCGCCGGGTTCGCCGTCCTGCTGCTGGTACCGGACGACGGCGCGGCCCGCGTGCTGGCCTTCATCGCCACCGTCGTCGGCAACGACGTCGGCGGCTTCGCCGCGGGCGTGCTGTTCGGCAAGCACCCGATGGCGCCGTCGGTCAGCCCCAAGAAGTCGTGGGAGGGGATGGCCGGCTCGATCGTCGCCTGCGTGCTGGTCGCCACCCCGATCGTCACCCTCGCCCTCGGTGGGCCGTGGTGGGGCGGGGTGCTGTTCGGCGTCGCCCTGGCCGTCAGCGCGACCGTCGGCGACCTGGGGGAGTCGTTGATCAAGCGCGACCTCGGCATCAAGGACATGGGCCACCTGCTGCCCGGCCACGGCGGCATCATGGACCGGCTGGACTCGCTGCTGCCCTCGGCCGCCGTCGCCTACCTGCTGCTCTCGGTCGTCGCCCCGGCCTGAGCCGAGACCTCCCACGTCGTCCCCACGACGACGAAGCCGCGGCGGGCGTACCAGTGCCGGGGCCAGTCGGTGGCGTCGGCCTCCAGCACCACGAGGTCGCAGCCGCGCTCGGCGGCGAGGTCCAGCGCGGTCGCCAGGACGGCGTCGCCGTGCCCGCGGCCGCGCGCCGCGGGGTCGGTGTTCAACGACTCGAAGGCGGCGGTGGCGCCGTCGACGCGCAGCTGACCGGCCGAGACGACCCGCCCCTCCTCCCGGACGGCGAGGTCGGTGACGGCGACGACCCGGTCGTTCCGGTGCTCCCGGCCGATCAGCTGGGCCACCACCTCGTCCAGGTCGGCCTCCGAGGTCGGCAGGTCGCGCCGCCACGAGCGCTCCCAGAGGTCGTGCACCTCGCGCTGGTCGACGGCCTCCGCCCGGCGTCCCGGGAGCGGCGGCGTGGCCGGGCGGGCCATCACCACCAGTTCCTCGGCCCGCCACCCGTGGCCGGTGAGCTCGCGCGCCACGTCGTCCGCACCGGACCAGGCCAGCGTGGCGGCGAGGTGGGTCCATCCCGCGTCCGCGGCGACCGCGGCCACACCGGCCGCCACCGTGTCGGCATCGACCGGGTGCGACAGGACCAGCCGGTTGTCGTCCCAGGAGTACGGGAAGCGCGGGTCCAGCACCGCCACCCCACCGGGGACGTCGCGCACCTCGGCGGCCCGCCGGGTCCGCACCGACAGCCACAGCGCCCGCGCGCGGCCGAGCGCGTCGTCCGGCCGGGGGAGCACCGGCTCGGCGGGCGGCCGGTACGGGACGACGGCGACGACGGCGCTGGTCGGCAGCGGACCGTGCAGGTGCGGGAAGCGCGTGCCGGGCGGGTCGCCGGGCACGCCGGGGACCCAGCGCACCGGGTCGGTCAGCCGTGCGGGGTCGACGACGAGCAGCACGAGGTCCCGCCGTCCGGGGAACAGCCGCCCGGCCGGCAGGTGCACCTGCTCCGGCGTGGAGAGGTGCACGAAGCCCTCACCCGCCAGGGACGGTGGGCGCAGCGCCCCGGTGTGCAAGGCCGCCCGCCAGGCCGCCGGGTCGGTGAGGTGGACGAGGACGCCGTCGGTCACGTCCGCCGATCCTGCCCCGGAGCGCACGGCCGCCCGGTGCGTGGGAGACGATCGGCCGCGTGGACGGCGAGGCGGGCCCGACGGAGTGGGGGACGACGGTGGGCGTCGGTCCCTGGCCCGGGCCGTGGCCCGCGGACCCGCGCTACGACCCCGAGCTGCTCGCGCACGGCGACCGGCGCAACGTCGCCGACCGCTACCGCTACTGGACGGTGGCGGCGGTCGTCGCCGACCTCGACGCCCGCCGGCACCCGTTCCACGTCGCGATCGAGAACTTCGGCCACGACCTCAACATCGGGACGGTGGTGCGGACGGCGAACGCGTTCCTGGCCGCCGAGGTGCACATCGTGGGCCGCCGTCGCTGGAACCGCCGAGGGGCGATGGTCACCGACCGCTACCAGCACCTGCGCCACCACCCGGACGTCGGCGCGCTGGCCGCCCACGCGGCGCGGGAGGAGCTGCCGCTGGTCGCCGTCGACAACGGACCGGGCGCGGTCCCGCTGGAGACCACCGACCTGCCGGAGCGGTGCGTGCTGCTCTTCGGCCAGGAGGGGCCGGGGCTGACACCGGAGGCCCGCGCGGCCGCCTCGATGACCGTCTCCATCGCCCAGTTCGGCTCCACGCGGTCGATCAACGCCGGCGTGGCGGCGGGCATCGCGATGCACGCCTGGATCCGGCAGCACGCCCGGTCGGGTCTCACGTGAGCGGGGGGTCCGGGTCGATGCCCCGGGCGGTCAGGGCCGCCTCCACGGCCTCGCAGACCGTGCGGACCACCGCCACCCGCGCCCACCGCTTGTCCTCCGCGGCGATCACGTGCCAGGGGCCCGCCGGGGTGTCGGTCCGCTCCAGCATCTCCTCGACCGCCGCCTCGTAGGCCGGGCGCTTCTCGCGGTTGCGCCAGTCCTCGTCGGTGAGTTTCCACGCGCGGTAGGGGTCGCCGCGGCGGGACTCGAAACGGCGCAGCTGCTCCTCGGGTGAGAGGTGCAGCCAGAACTTGACGACCACGGTGCCCTCGGCGGCGAGGGTCGACTCCAGGTCGACGATCTCGCCGTAGGCACGGCGCCAGGCCTCCTCGGTCGCGAAGCCCTCGACCCGCTCCACGAGCACCCGCCCGTACCAGGTGCGGTCGAGCACGGCCATCCCGCCCCAGCCGGGCAGGACCGGCCAGAAGCGCCACAGGAAGTGGTGGCGCTTCTCGTCGTGCGTGGGGGCGGCGAACTGGGCGACCCGGACGTGCCGTGGGTCGAGCCGCTCGACCAGGCGCTTGATCGCGCCACCCTTGCCCGAGGCGTCCCAGCCCTCGAACAGCACCAGCAGCGGCGGCCCGATCTCGCCCGGCCCGATCTGCCCGCCCAGGAGCAGACGCAGGTGCACCAGCCGCTTCTGCACGGCCTTGAGCTGCTCCTTCTCCTCCCTCTTGGACAGCTGCAGGGTCAGGTCCACGTCGGCGAGCCGGCTCATGCCGGCCAGCGTGGCAGGACGTGGCGCGGCTCACCTGCCGAGCCCACAGCGCGCCAGGTGCCGTCCCGGGTCGCGGCTGCCGATGACAGGGAGACGGCACCGCACCCGGCGAGGCAGGGGAGGACATGGGCTCCAGTCATCCGGAAGACGTCGACGAGCTGCTGGTCCCGGCCGATCCCGCCGCTCCCGACGGGGCGCAGGAGCCGGTCGACTGGGACGACGCCTGGCTGCCCGACTGGCTCGGCGACGAGACGAGCGGGACGCCCGTCGAGGACGCCGCTCCCGAGCCGGGCGCCGAGGAGCCGGACCCCGGACCCGAGCCCGACCGCGGACGACCGGACGCCGACCCCGTGCCGGCTGCCGAGGAGCCGGACGCCGACCCCATGCCGGCTGCCGGGGAGCCGGACGCCGACGCCATGCCGGCTGCGGGGGAGCCGGACGCCGAGCCACAGCCGGACCAGGAGGACCGGCCGGACGTCGAGGACACGCTCGACGCGGGGGGCCAGGAGGAGCCGGAAGACCACGAGGACCAGCCGGACGTCGAGGAGGCGCCGGACGCGGAGGACCAGCCCGTCCCTCAGCCGGACCTCGCACCGGTGGCGGTCCCCGCCGAAGACCTCCCGACCGCGGACCCCGACGACGAGCCGGCCACACCCTCCGGGCCAGCGGACGCCGAACCGGTCGAGGCCACCGCCGCGCCGGCCGAGGTGATCGAGCCAGCCGAGCTGGTCGAGGTGACCGACGCGCTCCCGCAGCCCGCGCCCGTCCGCGTCGTCGTCGGCGCCCGTGCCCCCTCGCGTCGGCGCGCGCTCTCGGTGGCGGTCGGCCTGCTCGTCGCCGGGGCGGTCGCCGCGGCGTCGCTGCTGACCGCCCGGTCCGAGGCCCCGGTCCCGGCCGCGGACGCGGCCGCGCCGACCACCTCCGCACCGGCGGTGACCGGCCGCGCCACCCCTCGACCGACGCCGGCCCCCGCGCTGGTGACCCCACCCGCGACGACGGTGGCACCGCCGCCGCCCGCGCCGCAGGCACCTGCCGCTCCAGCATCCCCGCGGTCCGCTGACGTGACCAGGACACCCCCGCGGGTCGCGGTCGTGGCACTCCCGCGCCCCGCCGGGACCGCGGCACCGGTCGTGCCGGTCGCCGTCCCGGGGACGAAGGACCCGGCCCACACCGGCGTCGCCCTCCCGGAGCCCGAGGGCCCCGAGTCCGCGCCGGACCACGCCCCGGTCGTGGAGACGACCGACGGGAGCGGCCCCGACGAGACGGCGGACGACGCCCCCGACGACTCGACGGAGAAGGACGGGACCGGCGATCCGGAGACCCCGACCACACCCGAGTCACCGTCCCCGGAGGACCAGGAGGACCCGGAGGACACGCAGGACCCGGAGGGATCGGGGGAGGACCCCGAGGGATCGGAGGAGCAGGGGGAGCCGGTCGTCCCTGGGGGCGGTGCCACCCCGACGCCGTCCGACGTGCCGGGGCCCACCGAGCTCCCGCTCCCGCCGGAGGTGCCCGGTCCGGGAACGTGATCTCCCCCGCGGGCCGGCCCGACGGGAGTTCCGGGGTGGGAGCATGGGAGTGCCATGACTGCTCTCCCCCTCGTGTTCGAGGCCCCCCGCCGGGGCAAGCCGCCACGCCACCTCGCCGACCTCACCCGCGAGGAGGCTCGCGCCGCGGTCACCGAGCTGGGCCAGCCGGCCTTCCGGGCCGACCAGCTCGCCCGGCACTTCTACCGGGGCGTGACCGACCCGGCGCAGATGACCGACCTGCCGACCGCGGTGCGCGAGGAGCTCACCGGCGCGCTGCTGCCCGGCCTGCTCACGCCGGTGCGGACGCTCAGCGCCGACGGCGGCCGCACCCGCAAGACGCTGTGGCGGCTGCACGACGGCGCCCTGGTCGAGAGCGTTCTCATGCGCTACCCGGACCGGGCCACCGTCTGCATCTCCAGCCAGGCCGGCTGCGGCATGGCCTGCCCCTTCTGCGCCACCGGCCAGAACGGGCTGACCCGCAACCTCTCGGCCGCGGAGATCATCGGCCAGGCGGTGGCCGCGGCCGCGGCGATGGCGAACGGCGAGGTCCCCGGCGGGCCCGGCCGGCTGTCCAACGTCGTCTTCATGGGCATGGGCGAGCCGCTGGCGAACTACGCGCGCGTCCGCAAGACCCTCGACGCCCTGGTGACGCCCGCGCCGCACGGGCTGGGGCTGTCCCAGCGCTCGATCACGGTGTCCACCGTCGGCGTCGTCCCGGCGATCCGGCGGCTGACCGAGGAGGGGCTGCACGCCACCCTCGCGGTGAGCCTGCACGCGCCCGACGACGAGCTGCGCGACACCCTGGTGCCGATCAACACGCGCTGGAAGGTCGACGAGGTCGTCGACGCCGCCGACGCCTACGCCGCGCGCACCGGCCGCCGGTACTCGGTGGAGTACGCCCTCATCCGCGACGTGAACGACCAGCCCGAGCGCGCCGACCTGCTCGGCCGGCTGCTCGCCGACCGGCGGGCGCACGTCAACCTCATCCCGCTGAACCCGACGCCGGGCAGCCGCTGGGACGCCAGCCCGCTGCCCGCGCAGCGCGAGTTCGTCGCGCGGCTGCGGGCGCACGGCGTGCCGACGACGGTCCGCGACACCCGCGGCCAGGACATCGACGGCGCGTGCGGTCAGCTCGCCGCGGCCGACCGGGTGGACGGCGTCCCGACCGTGGCCCTGCCGCAGCCGTCCCTCGAGCCGCCCGTGGAGCTGGGCGCCGAGGCCGACGCGTGAGTGCCGAGGCCCCGCAGGCCGAGGCGCACGAGCACAGCCACGCCGACGTCTCCGGCGGGTGGCTGCGCGCCGCGGTCTTCGGCGCGATGGACGGGCTGGTGACCAACACGGCCCTGGTGGCCGGCGTGGGCGGCGGCGGCGCCTCGTCCCGGACGATCGTGCTCTCCGGCGTGGCCAGCCTGGTCGCCGGCGCCATCTCCATGGCGCTGGGGGAGTACACCTCGGTGCGCACGCAGAACGAGCAGCTCGACCTCGAGGTGGAGAAGGAGCGCCGGGAGCTCGAGCGCAACCCGCGCGGCGAGCTCGCCGAGCTGGTGCAGATGCTGCGGGTCCGCGGCGTGGACGCCGACCTCGCCCAGCAGGTGGCCGTCCAGCTGCACCGCGACCCCGACACCGCGCTGCGGCTGCACGTGGTCGCCGAGCTGGGGCTCAACCCGGCCGACAAGCCCTCGCCGTGGACGGCGGCGGTCTCCTCGTTCCTCACCTTCGGCACCGGCGCGGTGATCCCGCTGCTGCCCTACCTGCTCGGCTTCTCCGTCCTCGCCGCCGCCCTGGTGTGCGGGGCGGTGGGCCTGGCCACGGCGGGCGCGCTGTCGTCGCGCTTCACCCCCCGGCCCTGGTGGTACGCAGCCCTCCGGCAGCTGCTCTTCGGCGCGGTCGCGGCCGGGGTCACCTACGCGATCGGGCTGGCGATCGGCGTCGGCGTGTCCTGAGCCTCACCGCTGGCAGGACATCCCGGCCGCGGCGACCGTGGCCGTGGTGTCGGCAGTCGGGAGACGGGCCAGCGTCCCGCCGAACGGCTCGGCGGCCGGCAGGACGGTCACCGCTCCGAGTTCGGCGCGGGCCAGTGCGAGCAGGTCGATCACCGAGGTCCCCGGGTCGACCGCGACCGCGTCGGAGGCGGCCCAGGCGAGGGACTGCAGCCTCACCGGGCGCGCTCCCTCCACCCGGTCCATCAACGCCGTGAGGACGGTGCCGGCGGTGTCGGCTCGCCCGTCCGGGTCGACCGGCGCGGGCACCCACGCGCCGTCCACCCGGTGCTCGGGGTGCCGGGAGCGGACGAGGGCCAGCGCGGTGGCGCCGTCCACGTGCTGCCGGCCGGCGCGGGTCAGCAGCAGGCCGGCCGGCTCGTCCCGGACGGGTTCCGGGACGTCGACGTCCAGGCCGCCGGCAGCGTCGACCACGGCGGCGAAGCCGGCCAGGTCGACGGTGACCAGGTGGTCGGTGGGGATCCCGAGGCCGCAGAGCGCGTCGACGGTGGCCTCCGGACCGTCCAGCCAGGTGAGGGCGAGGCGCTCGCCGGTGCGGCCGGAGAGGACGACCAGGTCGCGCGGGACCGACAGCACCGTGGTCCCGCGGTCGGTCTGGTGGACGACGACCACCACGTCGGCCCGGGCGCCGGGGACGTCCGCGGCGGTGCCGAAGTCGGCGGGGTCGGCGCCAGCGGGCAGCCGCTCCCGCGAGTCCAGGCCCACCAGCACCCAGGTGCGGCCGTCGGAGTCGTCGGCGGTGAGGGCCACGGCCACCTCGTCGACGCGGCCGGCGAGCAGCGCGACGTCGACGCCGGCCGCGACCAGCAGCAGGACGAGGACGGCGAGGACGGTGCGCGTCCACCACCGCCGTCCCGGGAACGGCCGACGCCGGCCAGGGGAGCCCTGGCCGGCGTCGGGGTCGTGCGGTGCGGTCACGCTCAGGCCTGCGAGCCCTCCGCGGACCGGCGGCGGGCGGCGAACACCAGGCCGCCACCGAGCGCCAGGGCACCCACGCCCAGGCCCAGCGGGAGGGCGACGTCGGCGCCGGTGTAGGCCAGGCTCGAGGACGACGCGTTCGAGGTCGCCGCGGCCGTGGTCACCGTGAAGGACTCCTGGAAGTAGGTGCCCATGTTGCCCTCGTAAACCAGGGTGTGATCGCCGGTCGGGGTGCCGGCCGGGACGGTGAACTCGACCGTCACGGTGCCGTTGGCGTCGGCGGTGAAGGTGCCCATGGTCTGCGGGGTCGAGTGCAGGGTCACCGTGACGACCTCGCCGGGCTTGAAGCCGGTGAGGACCTTGACGACCTTGCGGCCCGGGGCCGCGCTGTCACCGGTGGCCGAGCCCTTGTCCGGGCTGGCGACACCGGCGGTGTTGGCCTCAGTGCCGCGGACGTTGCCGGTCGGCAGGACGTTGGTCGGCGTGCCCCACCCGCTGCCGGGGGTCGGCTCGCTGGGAGCGGACGTGGTGGGGGTCTCCGTCACGGGCGCGGAGGTGCCCGTCGACACGGTCACCGTGATCTCCGGGTACTCCACCGGCTCCCCGGCGTAGGTGGTCGCGCAGGCGGCGTAGACGGCGTGCGGGCCGCCCGTGCTGTCGGCCGGGAACGCCAGGGTCGTCGACCAGGAGCCGTCGTCGGCCGGGTCCGCGATGGCGAGACCCTCCTCGGTGTCGAAGTCGGCGTTGTCCGTGGCGACGACGACGAGCGCCTCCCAGTCCGGGTGCGCGGGGTCATCGGCGACGCAGCCGGTACCGCTGACCTGGAACGTCGCACCGGCGACGGCGGTGGAGGGCGCCGTGGGGGCTGTCAGCGCCGGCGCGGCGAACGCGGCAGGGGCGAGCAGCAGACCGGTGGCCACGGTGGTGGCGGTCATCCCGGTCAGGGCTGCGGCGCGGGTGGTGCGGGACATCGGCGGCTCTCCGCTCGGTCAGGAGTCCGGGCGCTCCGGACTTCTCTCGACCTGTCTATCGACTGGGAGCCGCCGGAGCTGTAGCTGAGAACCACCAAGCTCCGGCGGATCATCGGCCATGTCTGACAACGCCGCCCCGGCAGGCTCAGGCGGCACATCCGTCACATGTGGGCGGGCGGAATGGGGGCAACAACTGACATCCGCTCCCGGTGGGGCCCGCAGCGCACCGCCTGCCTTCCGACCGGGCGTCCCACCTGGTGCATCGGTCACCACCGAGGCCCGCGGCGACCCCCGCGACTCCCCGCGGACGGCGAGAGGCCCGCCCCCTGCGGCAGGGGACGGGCCTCTCGAGGTCTGAGCGCTACTTGGCGCGCCAGGCGTTGCGGCGGCGCCGCCAGTCGAGCAGCAGGATCAGGACCATCAGGGCGGCGATGCAGACCACCCAGAGGTCCTCGATCCGGCCCTCGTGGTTGCCGAAGAGGTAGGCGAGCATGAACAGCGTCGCGATGACCCCGCCCACGCGGCCCCACCTGCCGGTCTCGCCGTGCCAGCCCCAGTCCTCGGGGCGCTCGTGCTCGACGGGCGGGGCCCCGGCCCGGACGACGCCCTCCTCGCGCCCCGGCTGGTTGACCCGCCCGGTCGCGGGGTGGTCCACGGAGATCCGCTCGCGGTGGGTCTGCTCGCTCACACCGCCATCCTGCCAGCACCCTGTCGGCGGCACCCACCGAGGGAGGGCGGCGCGTCGGGGAGGATGCGCCCGTGGACGGCGTGCGCGAGGTGACGGTGCTGGGCTCCACCGGGTCGATCGGCCGGCAGGCGATCGCGGTGGCCGAGCAGAACCCCGACCGGCTGCGGATCACCGGTCTGGCCGCCGGCGGTGGGGACGTCGCCCGGCTGGCCGAGCAGGCGCTGTCCCTCGGCGTCCGCACCGTCGCCGTCGCGCGGGCGACCGCCGCCCAGGACCTGCAGCTGGCCTTCTACGCCGCGGCCTCCACGCGCGGCTGGTCGAGGGGCGAGTTCGCGCTGCCGGAGATCCTCGCCGGACCGCGGGCGGCCGAGGAGCTCGCCGCCCGCCCGGCCGACGTCGTCCTCAACGGCATCACCGGCTCGATCGGGCTGCGGCCCACGCTGTCGGCGCTGCGGGCCGGCCGCACCGTCGCGCTGGCCAACAAGGAGTCGCTCGTGGCCGGCGGGGCGCTGGTCACCGCCGCGGCCGCACCCGGGCAGCTGGTGCCGGTCGACTCCGAGCACTCGGCGCTGGCCCAGTGCCTGCGCGGCGGCGCGCGCGGCGAGGTGGCCCGGCTGGTGCTCACCGCCAGCGGCGGGCCGTTCCGCGGCCGCAGCGCCGCCGAGCTGGCCGACGTCACCGTCGAGCAGGCGCTGGCGCACCCGACCTGGGACATGGGCCCGGTCGTGACGATCAACTCGGCGACCCTGGTCAACAAGGGCCTGGAGCTCATCGAGGCGCACCTGCTGTTCGACGTCCCCTTCGCCGACATCGACGTGGTCGTGCACCCGCAGTCGATCGTGCACTCGATGGTGACCTTCGCCGACGGCGCGACCATCGCCCAGGCCAGCCCGCCGGACATGCGGCTGCCGATCGCGCTGGCCCTGGCCTGGCCCGACCGGCTGCCGCACGTGCAGCCGGCGCTGGACTGGTCGACGGCGAGCAGCTGGGAGTTCGCCCCGCTGGACGACGCGGCGTTCCCGGCCGTGTCGCTGGCCCGCTCCGCCGGTGAGGCGGGGGGCGTGGTGCCGGCGCTCTACAACGCCGCCAACGAAGAGGCGGTCGCCGCCTTCCTGGTGGGTCGCCTGCCGTTCCGGGGCATCGTCGACCTCGTCGCGCGTACCCTGGACGACGCGCCGGACCTCGGCGCACCCACCTGCGTCGAGGACGTGCTGGCCGCGGAGAAGTGGGCCCGGGAGCACGCCCGGGGCGTCATCGCCGGAGGCTGAACTGAGCGGAGCACTCCTCACCGTCCTCGGGATCGTCCTCTTCGCGCTCGGACTGCTGCTCTCGATCGCCTTCCACGAGTACGGGCACTTCGCCTGGGCCCGGAAGTTCGGCATGCGGGTCCCACAGTTCATGGTCGGCTTCGGCCCGACCGTCTTCTCCCGCACGCGCGGGGAGACCGAGTACGGCCTCAAGGCCGTCCCGCTCGGGGGCTACATCCGCATCATCGGGATGATCCCGCCGGCCGAGGAGAACGAGAGCAAGCGGGCGACCCGCATGCGCTCGTTCATCGCCGAGGTCCGCGGCGCGGCGCTCGACGACGTCCGCCCTGGTGACGAGGGGCGGGTCTTCTGGGCCAAGCCCTGGTGGCAGCGGGTGATCGTGATGGTCGCCGGCCCCTTCCACAACCTGGTGCTGGCGGTCGTCTTCTTCACCGTCGTGCTGGTCGGCTTCGGCGTCCCCGGGACGACGACCACCATCGCCTCGGTCCCCGAGTGCGTCCTGCCGGCCACCTCGAGCGCCACCACCTGCCCCGACGACGCCGCCCTCTCGCCGGCGGCCGCGGCCGGTCTGCGGGCCGGGGACACGATCGTCGCCATCGACGGCCGGCCGGTCAGCCAGGTCCCCGACGCCGCCCAGGACGACCGGGCCACCGGCTGGCAGCAGGTCCAGGACGCCATCCGGGTCAGCACGGGCACGCCGATCGTCCTCACCGTGGACCGCGACGTCGACGGCGACACCCAGAGGCTGGACCTCACGGTCACCCCCATCGCCAACACCATCCGCGTCGACCGGGACGGCGACGGCGAGGCCGACGGCACCCAGACGGTCGGCTACATCGGGGTCAGCGCCGCGCAGACCTACGTCCGGCAGCCGGTCACCGCCGTCCCCGGCTACATCGGCGACGTCCTCGTCCGTTCCGTGGACCGGCTGATCGAGATCCCCGAGCGGATCCCGCAGCTGTTCCGCGCGGCCTTCCTGGGGGAGGAGCGCGACCCGAACGGGCCGATCGGCGTCGTCGGCGTCAGCCGGATCTCCGGTGAGGTCTTCGCCTTCGAGGACTTCACCACGACCGAGAAGGTCAGCTTCTTCTTCCAGCTGCTGGCCAGCGTCAACCTGGTGCTGTTCCTGTTCAACCTGCTGCCGATCTACCCGCTCGACGGCGGGCACGTGGCCGGCGCGCTGTACGAGAAGGCGCGCTCGGTCGTCGCCCGGCTGCGCGGCCGGCCCGACCCGGGGCCGTTCGACATCGCCCGGCTCATGCCGGTCGCCTACGTCGTCGCCGGGTTGTTCATCGCGCTGTCGGGCCTGCTGCTGATCGCCGACGTCGTCAACCCGGTCACCCTGCAGTAGCCGCGGCGCGTGTTCCACCCCACGTCACCGGCACCGACGTGTGACGGAGGGCGATACTCGTGGTCATGGCCATCCCCGTCGGTCTCGGCATGCCCGCTGCACCCCCGCCCGTCCTCGCTCCCCGGCGCAAGACGCGTCAGCTCATGGTGGGCGACGTCGGCGTCGGCAGTGACCACCCGGTCAGCGTGCAGTCGATGACGACGACCAAGACCGCCGACATCAACGCCACGCTGCAGCAGATCGCCGAGCTCACCGCCTCGGGCTGCCAGATCGTGCGGGTCGCCGTCCCGGACACCGACGACGCCGAGGCGCTGCCGATCATCGCCAAGAAGTCGCAGATCCCGGTCATCGCCGACATCCACTTCCAGCCGCGCTACGTCTTCGCGGCGATCGACGCCGGCTGCGCCGCCGTCCGGGTCAACCCGGGCAACATCAAGAAGTTCGACGACAAGGTCGGCGAGATCGCGAGGGCGGCCAAGGGCGCCGGCATCCCGATCCGCATCGGCGTCAACGCCGGGTCGCTGGACAAGCGGCTGCTGGCCAAGTACGGCAAGGCCACGCCCGAGGCGCTGGTCGAGTCGGCGCTGTGGGAGTGCTCGCTGTTCGAGGAGCACGACTTCCGCGACATCAAGATCTCGGTCAAGCACAACGACCCGGTGGTCATGGTGCGCGCCTACGAACTGCTGGCCGCCCGGTGCGACTACCCGCTGCACCTCGGGGTCACCGAGGCCGGCCCGGCCTTCCAGGGGACCATCAAGTCCGCGGTCGCCTTCGGCGCGCTGCTCTCCCAGGGCATCGGCGACACCATCCGCGTCTCGCTGTCGGCCCCGCCGGCCGAGGAGGTCAAGGTCGGCACCCAGATCCTCGAGTCGCTGAACCTGCGCCAGCGCGGCCTGGAGATCGTCAGCTGCCCGTCCTGCGGGCGCGCCCAGGTCGACGTCTACACGCTGGCCGACGAGGTCACCGCCGGCCTCGACGGGCTCGAGGTGCCCCTGCGGGTGGCCGTCATGGGCTGCGTCGTCAACGGCCCGGGCGAGGCCCGCGAGGCCGACCTCGGCGTGGCGTCGGGCAACGGCAAGGGGCAGATCTTCGTGAAGGGCGAGGTGGTCAAGACCGTGCCCGAGTCGCAGATCGTCGAGACCCTGATCGAGGAGGCCATGCGCCTCGCCGGTGCGGCCGTCGACGACGGCACGCCGTCCGGCCCGCCCGTCGTCACCGTCAGCTGACCGGTCCGGTCCGGTGCTGCGCTCGCCGACGGCGCGGGTCCTCGACGAGACCGACGAGCCCGCGGTCCGCGCCCTGCTCGCCAGCGACCCGGTGGCGGCCTGCGTCATCGCCGGGCGCGTCGAGGCCGTCGGCACCTCCCCCGCGGCCCTCGGCGCCCCGCTGTGGGGGTTGGACAGCGGGCGCTCGCTGGACGCGATCTGCCTGGCCGGGGCGAACCTGATCCCGTTCGCCCTGCCGGGGACCGAGCGGCCGGCCGCCACGGCCTTCGCCGAGCGCGCCCGCCGCGCCGGACGGCGCTGCTCGACCATCGTCGGCCCGGCCGCCTCCGTGGGCCCGCTGTGGGAGCTGCTGGAGCCCTCGTGGGGACCGGCCCGCGACCACCGGCCCCGCCAGCCGCTGCTGGCCATCGAGGGCCCGCCGGCGATCCCCCCGGAGCCGCGGGTGCGCCCGGTGCGGCCGGTCGAGCTCGACGTCCTGCTGCCGGCCGCGGTGGCCATGTTCACCGAGGAGGTCGGGGTCAGCCCGCTGCGGGTGGACGGCGGCGTCGGCTACCGCGCCCGCGTCGCCGACCTGGTCCGCGCCGGCCAGTCGCTGGCCTGGATCGAGGGCGGCGAGGTGCTGTTCAAGGCCGAGATCGGCGCGGTCTCCCGCGGCGTCTGCCAGGTGCAGGGCGTCTGGGTCGCCCCCGCCCACCGCGGCCGCGGCATCGGCGCTGCCGGCACCGCGGCCGTCGTCGAATACGCGCGCACCGCGATCGCGCCGGTGGTCAGCCTCTACGTCAACGACTTCAACGCCTCCGCCCGCGCCGCGTACGCCCGGGTCGGGTTCCGCGAGGTCGGGCAGTTCGCCAGCGTCCTGTTCTGAGGAAGTAGGGCCACCCTTCCCCCACGCCTCGCGAGCTCGGCGCGGGCCCTGAAGGGTGGCCGTTCCAGCCCGTCACCAAGCCCGGGAGGGGGCCCGCCTCCTCGGGATCGACGTCCCGGTCTGGAACGCTGTCTCCCCGTGCGCACACGTCGGGGGACGGTCCTGGGGTCCACGTTCACACTGCTCGCCGTGCCGGTGCTGGCGGCCTGTTCCGGCGACGCCGAGGACGACGTCCGCTCCGCGGCCGACGCCTTCCTCGCCGACTGGGCGGCCGGGGACACCGCGGCCGCCGCCGGCGCCACCACGGACCCCGACGTCGCGACCGCCCTGCTCGAGCAGACCGCGGCCGACCTGCCCGAGGCCGTGCTGAGCCCCGAGGTCGGGCAGGTGACCGTCGAGGACGGCACCGCCACCGTCGACTGGACCGCCACCTGGGACCTCGCCGCCGCCCCCGACTGGAGCTACCCCGCCACCCTGCGGCTGCAGGAGGCCGAGGAGGGCTGGGACGTCGTCGCCGAGCCGACCCTGGTGCACCCGGAGCTGGGGGAGGGCCAGCGCCTGCTGCTGGAGCGCGAGCTGCCCGAGCGGGCCGACATCACCGACGCCGCCGGGCAGCCGCTGTTCGCCCCGACCGAGGTCGTCAACGTCGGCGTCGACCCCGCCCAGGTCACCGACCTGCCGGCGCTCGCGGCGGGGCTGTCGTCGGCCACCGGGATCCCTGCCGAGGAGATCGTCGCCGACGTCCAGGCTGCGCCCGCGGGCCAGTTCGTGCCGGTCATCACGCTGCGCCGTCCGGACTTCGAGGCCATCCGCGCGCAGGTCTTCGACCTGCCCGGCGCGGTGTTCCCCACCGACACCCGGCTGCTGGCCCCCAGCCCCCGCTTCGCCTCGGCCCTGCTGGGCCGGGTCGGCCCGGCGACCGCCGAGGTGCTCGAGGAGACCGCGCAGGACGGCACCCCGGTGTACGCCGCTGGCGACGAGCTGGGCCTGTCCGGGCTGCAGCGCGCCCTGCAGGAGCAGCTGACCGGCACCCCCGGCTTCACCGTCTCCGTCGTCAGCACCGACGAGGCGACCGGGGACGCCGGCCGCCAGGTCGACGCGGTCGAGCCGGTACCGGGCGAGCCGGTGCAGACGCCGCTGGTGCGCGCGGTGCAGACCGCCGCCGACGCCGCCGTCGCCACCCAGCAGCTGCCGACCCACCTGGTCGTCGTGCGGCCCGGGACCGGCGAGATCGTCGCGGCCTCCTCCAACGAGGCCGCCGCGGCCGGCAACGCGTTCACCGGCCAGTACCCGCCGGGCTCGAGCATGAAGACGATCAGCGCCACCGCGCTCCTGGCCACCGGCACGCTGACCCCGCAGACGCCGGTCGCCTGCCCCGGCACCTTCGTCGTCGACGGGCGCGAGTTCGAGAACGCCGACCAGTTCGACCTGGGCACGGTCCCGTTCACCGAGGCCTTCGCCGAGTCCTGCAACACGACCTTCATGCAGCAGGGGCTGCAGCTGCCCGACGACGCGCTGGCCGACGCCGCCACCTCCTACGGCGTGGGCACCGACTGGCAGCTGCCGGTCGACCTGTTCAGCGGCGAGGTGCCCGCGGACAGCACCGGGACGACGAAGGCGGCCAACGCCATCGGCCAGGGCCAGGTGCTGATGAGCCCCGCGCAGCTGGCCCTGGTGGCCGCGGGGATCGCGAGCGGTACCCCGGCGGTGCCGGTCGAGGTCGTCGGCGCGGAGCCGGCCGGACAGGTCCCCGCCGGCCCGGACCCCGCCGTGCTCGACGCGCTGCGGCCGATGATGCGCGAGGTGGTGCTGTCGGGCACGGCCAACGCGCTGGCCGACCGCGGCGAGGTCTACGGCAAGACCGGCACCGCCGAGTTCGGCACCAGCACCCCGCCCGACGCCCACGGCTGGTTCATGGGCTACCAGCTGGGCGGACCGCAGGGCGACCTGGCCTTCGCCGTCCTGGTGGAGACCGGTCAGTCCAGCAGCGTGGCCGTCGACGTGACCGACTCCTTCCTCGGCGGACTGGGCAGCTGAGGGGCTGCCGGGTCAGGGCGACCTCCCGACGACCATGGAGCTGCGGTGGCGACACGCCGGGTCCGCACCGCGTGTCGCCACCCGGACCCCGTGATCGTCGACGAGCGGGGGCGAAGGGTCCGAAGGGTCCCTACCGCGGTAGGCCGGGGAAGGCGCTGGTGACCGGCGTCCGGCCGGCGGCGGCGCGCCATCCGACCGCGCGCACCTCGGCGGCGCCCAGCTCCTCGACCGCCAGCTCGCGCACCGACGGCTCGGTCGCCTGGTCGAGCAGCCGCACCCAGGCCGCGGACACGCCCTCCTCGAGGACGACGGCCAGCGCGGCGGCGTCCACCGCCGACAGGACCGGGAAGGGCAGGGTGTAGCCGGCCTCGCGGGGCACCGGCTCGGCGCCGCGGGCGACCAGCAGCGCCGCCAGCCGGTCGCGGACGTCCCGGTGCGCGACGTCGCCGGCCACCACGGGCTCGCGGGCGTCCGGCGGCAGCGCCGCGCCCACCGCGCCGTACCCCCACACGGCGGCGTGCTCGGCGGCCAGCACCTCGCGCAGCGCCGCGGTCTCGGTGCCCTCGTCGAGGACGCCGTCGTCAGCCACGTGCCCGCCCTCCGCTCACGCCAGCGCCGCCTCGTGACCGCGCAGCCCCGCGGCGACCGCCCCCAGCAGGGCCGCCCGGGCACCGGTCTGCCGGACGCAGGCGGCGGCGTGGGAGGCGGCCGCGCCCGCCACCTGCTCCCGCAGCCAGGTGCGCACGTCCCCGCCGGGCGGCGGGGACGGCGGTGCGGAGGAGGACGCGGCCGGCGACGACGTCGAGGACGGCGCGGCGGCGCGCAGCCGGTCGAGCTGCTCGCCCGCCTGCGCGGCCAGGTCGCTGAGGGCCAGGGCGGGATCGGCGGTCGTCGCCACGGCGTAGGCCGCGACCACCGCCTCCTGGACGGCGACCTGCCCGGCCAGCCGGTCGGCCTCCTCGGTGCTCACCGCCGGGGCGCCCGAGGAGCCCGCGGTGCAGCCGGTGGCCAGCAGTGCCAGCCCGGTCGAGGCCGCGAGGAAGGCGCGACGGGGGAAGCCCGGGGGAGCGGGCGGAGCGAGGGGGACCATCGGCCCCATCCTCCCAGCCCGGCCTCTGCCGGGCCGGGAGCACACGGCGGGCGGGTCCCTCCCCGGCCGCCCGGTCTCGGGTCCGCCGCCGGAGCGGTAGCCTGACCCTCTGCCCGGTCCCGGGCCGACGGCGTGTCCGCCGTCCCCCCGGCGGGCCGGGACACCGGCTCCACACCACCGCGTGCGTGTCGCCGACCGAGCCCAGGAGAGGGAGGGAGCCGTGTCCGCCGCCCCCCGCACCGACCCCGTCGCCACCCGGCTGGCCGGACTGGTCGCGCCGGTCGTCGAGGCCTCCGGGTACGACCTCGAGGAGCTGGTGGTCACCCCTGCCGGCCGGCGCAGCATCGTCCGCGTCGTGGTCGACCGGGACGCCGGCGTGACCCTCGACGACGTCGCCGAGGTCAGCCGCGCGGTGTCCACGGCCCTCGACGAGCACGACGGCGGGTTCGGCAGCGCCCCCTACGTGCTCGAGGTCACCAGCCCCGGGGTCGACCGGCCGCTCACCGAGCCGCGGCACTGGCGGCGCAACACCGGGCGGCTGGTCACCGTGGCCGTGGGCCCCGCGGGCTCGACCGAGCAGGTGACCGCGCGGGTGCTGGAGGTCGACGGCGACGGGGTCACCCTCGCGGTGGAGGCGAAGGGCAAGCCCGGCGCGAAGAAGCGGCCGCCCACCCGACGGCAGGTGCCGTGGCAGGAGCTGGGCACCGGACGGGTGCAGGTGGAGTTCGGCCGGCACGAGCCGGAGGCGGGTGGGGAGCCCCAGGACGCCACGGCGCAGCCGGATCCCGCGGACGACGACGACGGAGGAGGACAGTGAACATCGACGTGACCGCCCTCAAGGCGGTCGAGCGGGAGAAGGGCATCCCGGCCGACACCGTCATCGAGGCCATCGAGACGGCCCTGGTGACCGCGTACCGGCACGCCGACGGCGCGAGCAAGCACGTGCGGGTGCACGTCGACCGCAAGACCGGCGAGGTCGCGGTGCTCGCCCAGGAGCTGGGGCCGGACGGAGAGGTCGTCCGCGAGTGGGACGACACCCCGCAGGACTTCGGCCGGATCGCGGCCAGCACCGCCAAGCAGGTCATCGTCCAGCGGCTGCGCGACGCCGAGCACGAGCAGACCTTCGGCGAGTACGCGGGCAAGGAGGGCGACATCGTCAGCGGCATCGTGCAGGCCGACCAGCGGCGCAACGCCAGCGGCACGGTGCTCGTCGACATCGGCAAGGTCGAGGCGGTGCTGCCCGCGGCCGAGCAGGTGCCGGGGGAGAGCTACCCCCACGGCAGCCGGTTGCGGGCCTACGTCGTCTCGGTCGCCCGGACCTACCGCGGCCCGCAGGTCACCGTCTCGCGCACCCACCCGAACCTGGTCCGCAAGCTCTTCGCCCTCGAGGTCCCCGAGATCGCCGACGGCAGCGTCGAGATCGTCGCGGTCGCGCGCGAGGCCGGCCACCGCTCGAAGATCGCCGTCCGCACCTCGGTGCCGGGGCTCAACGCCAAGGGCGCCTGCATCGGCCCGATGGGGCAGCGCGTGCGCAACGTCATGAGCGAGCTGCACGGCGAGAAGATCGACATCGTCGACTGGTCCGACGACCCGGCGACCTTCGTGGCCTCGGCGCTGAGCCCGGCGCGGGTCTCCAGCGCCCAGCTCGTCGACCGCCAGGCGAAGGCCGTGCGGGTCGTCGTCCCCGACTACCAGCTGTCGCTGGCGATCGGCAAGGAGGGCCAGAACGCCCGCCTGGCCGCGCGGCTGACCGGTTGCCGGATCGACATCCGCAGCGACGCCCAGCTCGACGACGCCACGCCCTCGCCGGGCGTCGGGCGCGCGCCGCTGCGCTCGGGCGCGGCCCCCGCGCGCGGCGGCCGCCTGGGGGGGCCGGGTGGGGGCGCACGCCCCGGTCGGGTGCCCGGTGGCCGGAGCCCGGAACACCCGGGGCCCTCAGCGCGCTAGAGTGCAGGGTGGCCGAAACGTCGATCCCGGTGCGCACCTGTGTGGGCTGCCGGAAGCGCGCTCCGGTCACCGACCTGCTGCGCGTCGTCGCGCGGGACGGGGCACTCGTCCCCGATCCGCGACGGAGGCTCCCCGGCCGGGGTGCCTCGCTGCACCCCACCCCGGAGTGCCTGCACGCAGCGGAGCGACGCCGGGCCTTCCCCCGGGCGCTGCGCCTCCCCGGAGGCGGCGGCTCCCCGGTGGAGGCCGGTCCGCTCCGGGAGCACGTCCTCGGCGCGCCTGTGGCGCCTCCGGGGAGCGGGTCCCGGACGGGCGAGCACGCACGAACGACCACCGCACCAACACAGACGGACCCGCACCCGGCGGGGCCGCACGTCGAGAGCGAGACGTCGTCGGATGAGCAAGCCGTGAAGTCCCCACGATGACAAGCCAGACCATGCAGTACTGACGACGAGGTCGCGCGGGCCAGCCGCCGGCCTCACAAAGAGGAGATCCGTGCCAGGCAAAGCCCGCGTACACGAACTCGCCAAGGAGTTCGGTGTCGACAGCAAGACCGTGCTCGCCAAGCTCAAGGAGCAGGGCGAGTTCGTGAAGTCCGCCTCCTCGACCGTCGAGGCCCCCGTGGCCCGGCGGCTCCGGGAGGCCTTCGTCGCGTCCGGTGCCAACGGCGGCGGCAACGGTGGTGGCCAGGCGGCCGCTCCCAGGCCCGCCCCGCGCCCGGGTCCGCGTCCCCCGCAGGCCCCGGCCGCCACGGCTCCGGCCGCGCCGTCCGCCCCTGTGACGCCCGCCCCGGCCCCTGCTCCGGCTCCGGCCCCCGCTCCGGCTCCGGCCCCCGCGTCGCAGGCACCGGTGACCCGTGTCCCCGGTGCCCCGACCCCGGGCCCGCGTCCCGGCGCGGCCCGGCCCGGTGCGCCCGTCCCCGGCCCGCGGCCGACCGCTCCGGAGCCCCAGGCCCCGGCGGCCAGCGCGCCGACCCAGCAGCCGCCCGCGGCGCCCAGCGGCCCGCGTCCGGGGGGTGCCCCGCGCCCCGGTCCGGCCGGTGGCCCCACCCCGGGTCCGCGTCCGGCCGCCCCGGGTGCCGGTCCGCGACCGGGCCCGCGCCCGGCTCCGCGTCCGGGCAACAACCCCTTCAGCAGCGCTCCCCGTCCGGCTCCGGCCGGCGGCGCGCCGCGTCCCGGCCCGGCCGGTGGCCCGCGTCCGGGTCCCGCTGCCGGTGGCCCGCGTCCCGGCCCGGCCGGCCCCGGCGGTCCCCGCCCGGGTCCCGGTGCCGGCGGTCCGCGTCCCGCGGCCGGCGGCCCGCGTCCGGGTCCCGGTGCCGGCGGTCCGCGTCCGGCGGCCGGTCCCGGTGGTCCGCGTCCGAACCCGGGCATGATGCCGCAGCGTCCCTCGCCCGGCATGATGCCGCCGCGGCCGGCCGGTGCCGGCCGTCCCGGCGCACCTGCCGGTCGTGGCCGTCCCGGGGGTGGCCCCGGTGGTGGTGGCGGCGGCTTCCGTCCCGGTGGTGGCGGCGGTGGCGCTCCCGCCGGCGGTGGTTTCCGTGCCGGTGGCGGCGGTGGCCGCGGCCGGGGACGTGGTGGCTCCGGTGCCGGTACCGCGGGTGCCTTCGGCCGTCCCGGCGGGCGTGGTCCGGTCCGTGGGCGCAAGAGCAAGAAGCAGCGGCGCCAGGAGTTCGACCAGATGGCGGCGCCCAGCATGGGTGGCGTCAGCCTGCCGCGGGGCAACGGGCAGGTCGTCCGGCTGCCGCGCGGTGCGTCGCTGACCGACCTCGCCGAGAAGATCGGCGCCCAGCCGGCCGCGCTGGTCACCGCCCTGTTCCACCTGGGCGAGATGGTCACCGCGACCCAGTCGGTGAACGACGAGACGCTGCAGCTGCTCGGTGCCGAGATCGGCTGGGACATCCAGGTGGTCAGCCCCGAGGACGAGGACCGCGAGCTGCTCGAGACCTTCGACCTCACCTTCGGTGACGAGGGTGACGAGGAGGACTGGGAGGCCCGTCCGCCGGTGGTGACCGTCATGGGTCACGTCGACCACGGGAAGACGAAGCTGCTGGACGCCATCCGCAACACCAACGTGGTGGCGCGCGAGGCCGGCGGCATCACCCAGCACATCGGCGCCTACCAGATCACCACCGAGCTGGAGGGCGAGGAGCGCCCGATCACGTTCATCGACACCCCGGGTCACGAGTCGTTCACCGCCATGCGTGCCCGTGGCGCGAAGGTGACCGACATCGTCGTCCTGGTCGTGGCCGCCGACGACGGCGTCATGCCGCAGACGGTCGAGGCGCTCAACCACGCCCAGGCCGCCGAGGTGCCGATCGTGGTCGCGGTCAACAAGATCGACAAGGAGGGGGCCAACCCCGCCAAGATCCGCCAGCAGCTCACCGAGTACGGGCTGGTGGCCGAGGAGTACGGCGGCGACACGATGTTCGTCGACGTCTCCGCGACCACCCGTCAGGGCATCGACGACCTGCTCGCGGCGATCCTGCTGACCGCCGACGCCTCGCTGGACCTGCGCGCCAACACGCAGATGGACCCGCAGGGTGTGGTCATCGAGGGCAAGCTGGACAAGGGCCGCGGCCCGGTCGCGACCGTCCTGGTCCAGCGCGGCACGCTGCGCACCGGCGACTCGATCGTCGCCGGCGACGCCTACGGCCGCGTGCGCTCGCTGCTCGACGAGTACGGCAACAAGCTCAAGGAGGCCCTGCCGGCGCGTCCGGTGCAGGTCGTCGGCCTCACCTCGGTGCCGCGTGCCGGTGACACCTTCCTCGTCGTCGAGGAGGACCGCGTCGCCCGGCAGATCGCCGACCGCCGCCAGGCCCGCATCCGCAACGCGCAGAACGCGCAGATGCGCAAGCGGATCAGCCTGGAGGACCTGGACGCGGCGCTCAAGGAGAACCGTCAGCTCAACCTGATCATCAAGGGCGACAACTCGGGCACCGTGGAGGCGCTCGAGGAGGCCCTCATGAAGATCGAGGTGAGCGACGACGTCTCGCTGCGGGTCATCCACCGCGGGGTCGGGTCGATCACCAAGAGCGACATCGACCTGGCGCTGGCCGACGACGTCATCGTCCTGGGCTTCAACGTCCGGGCCGAGGGGCAGGCCACCGAGCTGGCCAACCGCGAGGGCATCGACGTCCGGTACTACTCGGTCATCTACCAGGCGATCGAGGAGATCGAGGCGGCCCTCAAGGGCATGCTCAAGCCGGAGTACGAGGAGGTCGGGCTCGGCACGGCGGAGGTCCGCGAGGTCTTCCGGGTGCCGCGGATCGGCAACGTGGCGGGCTCCATCGTCCGCAGCGGGACGATCACCCGGAACTCCAGGGCCCGGCTGGTCCGCGACGGCGTGGTCGTCGCCGACAACCTCACGGTCGAGTCGCTGCGCCGGTTCAAGGACGACGTGACCGAGGTCCGCGAGGGCTACGAGTGCGGTATCGGTCTCGGGTCGTTCAACGACATCAAGGTCGAGGACGTCATCGAGACCTTCGAGATGCGCGAGAAGCCGCGCGTGTAAGGACCCCTTCGCCCCCCACTGCTCGCACGCTCGCAGCGGGCCCCTGCGAAGGGGCCGGCTCCGCGCGCGAGCAGTGGGGGCGGGGTCACATCGCCCAGCAGCAGGACGGGGGAGTCCCGGTGTTCACCGGCACGCTGAACGCCGACCTGCTGCTCGGCGACGTGCACTCGCTCAAGGGCAAGCGCGCCGTGGTCCGGCCGATCGTGGCCGAGCTGCGGCGCCGGTACGCCGTGGCCGCCGCAGAGGTCGGTGACCAGGACCTGCACCGCCGCGTGCGGGTCGGGGTGGCCGCGGTGGCCGGCGACGCCGCTCAGGTGACCGACGTCCTCGACGCCTGCGAGCGGTTGCTGGCCGAGCGGCCGGAGGTGACGCTGCTCTCGACGCACCGGCAGCTGTTCAGCGACACCGACTAGCAGGAGGACCCCCTCCCCGCCCACGACTCGCGAGCTCGCCGCGGGCCCCTGCGAGGGGGCCGACCGCCGCGGCCCACGTCTCACCAACCCGGCGTCCACATCGTGACGCCCCGACCCACGGAGGTCCGCCGTGGCCGACCCGGCCCGCGCCCGTAAGCTCGCGGTGCGCATCCGCCAGATCGTCTCCGCCGCGATCGAGACGCAGATCAAGGACCCGCGGCTGGGCATGGTGACCGTCACCGACGCCCGGGTGACCAGCGACCTGCGCGAGGCGACGGTCTTCTACACCGTCTACGGCGACGCGACCCAGGTCGAGGACTCCGCCAAGGCCCTCACGTCGGCCACCGGCGTGCTGCGCTCGACCGTCGGCAGGCAGACCGGCATCAAGTTCGTGCCCACGCTCACCTTCGTCGCCGACCACGTGCCCGACACCGCGCGTGAGCTCGACGCCGCGCTCGAGCGGGTGCGGCACGCCGACGCCGAGCTCGCCCGCATCCGCGCCGGCGCGACGTACGCCGGTGACGCCGATCCGTACCGCCGTCCCCCCGAGGACGACGACGAGGGAGACCCCGCCGAGGACCGGGCGGACGGCGGGACTGCCGATGACACCGCCGACGAGTCCACCCAGCGCAGGAGCGTGTCATGAGCGAGAACGACCCGGACCCCAACCTGCCGGACGAGGGACAGGGCCGCTCCGAGCTGGGCGGCCGTCCCGAGCCCGACGCCGGCGACCCCACCCGGGGCGGCAAGCGGGGCGAGATCGGCGAGGCGCCGAGCATCGCCTCCGACGAGCCCGACGACGGGGAGGGCTACCCGGTCGGCGGCGGCCTGGTGACCGAGGAGGAGAACGCGCCCCCGGTCGCCGACCCCGGCCCGGCATCGTGACGGTCTCCCTCCCGCGCGGCACGGAGGTGACCGACCGGGCCGCCGCCGTCCTCGCCGAGGCGGCCGCGGCCCGGGCCACCGTCGTCCTCTCCGGGCACGTGCAGCCCGACGCCGACGCCCTCGGCAGCACGCTGGCCCTCGCCGAGGGCCTGCGGCGCCGCGGCGCCCGGGTGCTGGCCACGTTCCCCGCCCCCTTCACGCTGCCGGCGTCGCTGGCCTGGCTGCCCGGGGCCGAGGGGTTGGTGCCCTCCTCGGCGGTGCCGGCGTCCCCCGACCTGTTCGTCAGCCTCGACGCCGCCTCGCCGGGCCGGCTCGGCGAGCTGGCCCCCCTGCTGGACGGCGCGGCCACCTCCGTGGTCGTCGACCACCACGCGAGCAACCCCGGCTTCGGCGACGTCCGCGTGGTCGACCCGGCCGCACCGGCCACCGTCGTCCTCGTCGCCGACCTGCTCGACGGCCTGGGCGTGACCCTCGACGAGCGGCTGGCCACCTGCCTGTACGCCGGGCTCACCGCCGACACCGGCTCCTTCCGCTTCGGCAACACCCGCCCCGACACCCACCACCTCGCCGCCCGGCTGCTGGCGACCGGCATCGACCACGCCGCCATCAGCCAGCGGCTGTTCGACACCGCCCCGTTCGGCTGGCTGGGGCTGCTCTCGGTCGCTGCCGGTCGCGCCGTGCTGGAGGCCGAGGTCGGCGCGGGTCTGGTGTGGACCTGGTCGAGCACGGCCGAGGCCGCCGAGCACGGCCTGCCCGGCGAGCAGCTCGAGGCGCTGGTGGACGTCGTCCGCTGCACCCAGGAGGCCGACGTCGCCTGCGTGCTCAAGGGCCAGGACGACGGCTCGTGGTCGGTGTCGCTGCGCTCCCGCGGCGCCACGGACGTCGCCCGCGTCGCCATGGCACTGGGCGGTGGCGGTCACCGCGCGGCGGCGGGCTTCACCTCGCACGACGACCGCGAGGCCACCATGGCCGCCATCCGCTCCCTGCTGGACGGCCCCGCGATCATGGCGTCGTGACGACCTCCGGAACCGTGGGAGTGGTCACCGCGCCATGACCGTCGAGAGCGGGCGGCGGGCTCCCGGCGTCCTCGCGCTGGCCGCACCGGCGCTCGTCGTGCTGGCCGCCGAGCCGCTGTACCTGCTGGTCGACACCGCCGTCGTCGGGAACCTGGGCACGGTCGCGCTGGGTGGGCTCGCCGTCGGCGGCGGACTGCTGGCGTGGGCCGCCGCGCTGCTGAACTTCCTCGCCTACGGCACCACCGCCCGCGCCGCCCGCCGTGCCGGTGCCGGCGACCGGGCGGGCGCGGTCGCCGAGGGCGTGCAGGCCACCTGGCTGGCGCTGGCGCTCGGCCTGGTGGTGCTCGTGCTGTTCCAGCTGCTCGCCGGCCCGCTCACCCGGCTGCTCGCCGGCAGCGACGGACCGGTGGCCGCGGCGGGGGAGAGCTGGCTGCGCGTGGCCTCCCTGGGCGCGCCGCTGCTGCTGGTCTCCCTGGCCGGCAACGGATGGCTGCGCGGGGTGCAGGAGCTGCGCCGCCCCGTGCGCTACGTCTTGGCCGGCAGCCTCGCCAGCCTGGTGCTCTGCCCGCTGCTCGTGCACCCCGCAGGACTCGGGCTGGTCGGCTCGGCGGTCGCCAACGTCGCCGGGCAGGCGCTCACCGCCGCCCTCTTCGTCCGCTCGCTGCTGCGCGAGGGCGTCGCCTGGCGGCCCCGCCTCAGGGCGCTCCGGGCCCAGCTGGTCATCGGCCGCGACCTGTTGCTGCGGGCCGCCGTCCTGCAGGTGTCCTTCCTGGTGGCGACCGGCGTGGTCGCCCGCGCCGGCACCGCCGGACTCGGGGCGCACCAGATCGCCATCCAGCTGTTCTTCTTCCTCGCCCTGGTGCTCGACGCCTATGCCATCGCCGCGCAGACGCTGGTCGGCCAGGCCCTCGGCGCGGCCCGCCCGGACGCCGCCCGCGAGACCGCGCGACGGGTCACCTGCTGGGGCCTGGGCACCGGCGTGGTGGTCGCAGCCGCGCTGCTGGCGCTGCGGCCGGTGGTGCTGCCGCTGTTCACCGACGACCCCGCGGTCGTGGCGCAGGCGACCGTGGCCTGGTGGTTCCTCGCCGCGATGCAGCCGCTGGCCGGTGTCGTGTTCGCCCTGGACGGCGTGCTGATGGGAGCCGGCGACGTCGGCTACCTGCGCTCGGTGACCATCGGGGCGGCCCTCGTCGGTTTCGTCCCGCTGTCGCTGCTCGCGGGCCCGCTGGGGTGGGGGCTGGCCGGCGTGTGGACCGGCCTGACCCTCTTCATCGCGCTCCGGCTGGTCGGCGTGCTCGTCCGGGTGGCGGGTGAGAGGTGGCTGCGGGCGCCTGACACCGTGACGGCGTGAGCAGACGCACGGACGCCGACGTCCCCCCGGGCCTGCTGCTGGTCGACAAGCCCGGCGGCATGACCTCGCACGACGTCGTGGCCCGGGCCCGGCGGGTGCTCTCGGTCCGCCGGGTCGGGCACGCCGGCACCCTCGACCCGATGGCCACCGGCCTGCTGGTCCTCGGGGTCGGGACGGCGACCCGGCTGCTCGGGTACGTCGGCGGGCACGACAAGACCTACGAGGCCACCATCCGGCTCGGCCAGACCACCGTCACCGACGACCGCGAGGGCGAGGTCCTCGGCACCACCCCGGCCGGGCACCTCGACGACGACGCCGTCGCCGCCGCCCTGGCCGCGCAGACCGGCCCGCTGCTGCAGGTGCCCTCGTCGGTGAGCGCGGTGAAGGTCGCCGGCCGCCGGTCCTACGACCGGGTGCGCGCCGGCGAGGAGGTGGTGCTGGAGCCGCGGGCGGTGACCGTCCACCGGCTCGACGTCCACCGCGTCACCCGTCCCACGCCGGACCTGGTGGACGTCGACGTGACCGTCTCCTGCACCGCAGGCACCTACGTCCGTGCCATCGCGCGCGACGCCGGCGCCGCGCTCGGTGTGGGTGGGCACCTCACCGCGCTGCGCCGCACCGCCTCCGGCCCGTTCACGGTGGCCGGAGCCGCGCCGGTCGAGGAGGCCGGGCAGGCCCTGGCCGCCGGTGGGGGAGCGGGGGTGCTCGGTCTCACCGAGGCCGCCCGCGCCGTCTTCCCGGTGCGCACGCTGACCGACGCGGAGGCGCGCGCCCTCGGGTACGGGCAGCGGATCCCGGCCACCGGCGCCCCCGGCCTCCACGCCGCGGTGGACGGCGCCGGCCGGCTGGTCGCGCTGGTCGAGGACGCCGGTGCCGACGCCCGCGTCGCCGTGGGGTTCCCGCCGGGCTGAGGGAGGAGCCCGCGTCCCCCATCCCTCGCAGGCTCGGGACGGGCCCCTGACGCGGGGCCGTTGCCGCCCGTCACCGGCCGCGCGCCGCCCGGCCGACGAGCGAGTCGTCGAGGTGGGCCAGCAGGTCAGCCGGGTCGTCGTAGACCTCGTCGGCGCCGGCGTCCTCCAGCTCCGCCCGGGAGATGCCGCCGCAGGTCAGCGCGATGCACGGCAGGCCGGCGTCCCGCGCCGAGCGCACGTCCCAGACCGTGTCGCCGACCGCGACGGTGCGCGCGGCGTCCAGGCCGTTGTCGGTGACGGCGGTCCGCAGCAGGTCCGGTGCGGGCTTGGCCGACTCCACGTCGGCCGACGTCGTGGCCCCGTCGACGACGTCCTCGCCCCCGATCGCCGGCACCATCCACTCCAGGTCCGACTCCATGCCGCTGGTCGCCAGCACCACGGCCAGGTCCCGCTCGCGGCACGCCGCCAGCAGCCGGTCCACGCGGGGGAAGGGGACGACCAGCTCCCGCAGCGGCTCGTAGCGCCGTTCCTTCGCCTCGACGACCTCCTCGGTGTCGGGAGCGTCGTCCCCCAGCAGGTGGGTGACCAGCTCGGCGCTCGCGATGCCGATGGCCCGGTGGCAGTCGGCCATCGAGACCTCGGGGTGACCGGTGTCGCGGAAGGCCTGCCACCAGGCGAGGACCTGCAGGTAGTTGGTGTCCAGCAGCGTGCCGTCGACGTCGAGGAGGACGCCGGGCCGCGGCGCCGGTGCGGCATCGGTCATCGCGCCATCCTCACCTGGGGCCGACCGGCACGCAGGGTCGCGGGACCGACCGGCCGCTCCGCGGCGTCGCGGGATCGACCGCTGGCCCCGCGGCGTCGCGGGATCGACCGCCCGCCCCGCGGCGTCGCGGGATTGACCGGCCGCCCCGCCGGGAAGGGGGCGTCCATGAGCGTCGTCAAGATCAACGCGATCACCGTGCCCAAGGACAAGCAGGAGCGCTTCGAGGAGCGCTTCAAGGGCCGCGCCGGTGCCGTGGAGAGCACCCCGGGCTTCGAGTGGTTCGAGCTGCTGCGCCCCCTGGAGGGCACTGACCAGTACCTGGTCTACACGCGGTGGGAGAGCGAGGAGGCCTACCGGGCGTGGGAGTCCGGTCAGGACTTCGCCCGCGCCCACGAGGGCGGCGGGTCCGAGCTCGCGCCGGCGGCCAGCAACTCCTCCCACCTGTGGTCCTACGAGGTGATCGAGAGCGCGGCACCCGACCGGCCGTGACCGCCCACAGCGGCCCTCGCCGGTGTGGCCGGTGGCGGAGCTAGGGTGAGCGGGCGGTCCGGCAGCCGCCGGACCGCCCCTCGGATCCGCGCACGCCGCAGGTGGGAGCCATGACCGACACGCTCGCCGACAGCCGTACCACTTCCCGGGTGTTCACCGAGGGCGTGCCGGTGGTCGTGGAGGACGTGCGGCGCCGCCCCGCCGCGGAGCGCGACGAGCTGCTCGCCGACCCGGGCTTCGGCCGCTACTTCACCGACTCGATGTTCGTGGCGCGCTACCGCGTGGGCGAGGGCTGGTACGACGCCCGGCTGACCTCCTACGCGCCGCTGCAGGTGGACCCGGCCACCGCCGCACTGCACTACGCGCAGTCGATCTTCGAGGGGCTCAAGGCCTACGCCCAGCCCGACGGCAGCGTCGCCACCTTCCGCCCCGAGGCCAACGCCGCCCGCTTCGTCCGCGGCGCCAAGCGGCTGGCCATGCCGCCGGTGCCCGAGGAGGCCTTCCTCGCCGCCGTCGACGCCCTCGTCGACGCCGACCGCGACTGGGTGCCCACCGGCCCCGACCAGACCCTCTACCTGCGCCCCTACCAGCTGGCGACCGAGCCGTTCCTCGGCGTCCGCCCGGCGCACGAGTACCTGTTCCTGGTGATCGCCAGCCCGGCCGGCGCCTACTTCCCCCGCGGCGTCCACCCGGTCTCGGTGTACCTGTCGGAGGACTACATCCGGGCCGCGCCGGGTGGCACCGGCGACGTCAAGTGCGCCGGCAACTACGCGGCCAGCCTGCTGGCCCAGGAGCAGGCCATCGACGCCGGCTGCGACCAGGTCGTCTGGCTCGACGCGGTGGAGAAGCGCTACGTCGAGGAGATGGGCGGGATGAACCTGTTCTTCGTCCTCGGCTCCGGGGACGACGCCGAGCTGGTCACCCCCGAGCTCACCGGCACCCTGCTGCCCGGCATCACCCGCGACTCGCTGATCACCGTCGCCCGGGAGATGGGCCACCGGGTCACCGAGCGGCGGTTCAGCGTGGAGGAGTGGCGGTCCGGCGTCGCCGACGGC
The DNA here is from genome assembly GCF_054050595.1 of Geodermatophilus sp. SYSU D00779. NCBI lineage: Bacteria > Bacillati > Actinomycetota > Actinomycetes > Geodermatophilales > Geodermatophilaceae > Geodermatophilus > Geodermatophilus sp. SYSU D00779. The sequence goes on along the minus strand of NZ_JBJGZQ010000002.1, from coordinate 7,302 downwards.
ACGGTCACCGAGACCTTCGCCTGCGGCACCGCCGCGGTCATCACCCCGGTCGGCGAGGTCAAGGCGCGCACCGGTGACTTCACCGTCGGCAACGGGGAGCCCGGGCCGCTGACCATGCGGCTGCGCGAGCACCTGCTCGACATCCAGCACGGCCGGGTGCCCGACACCCACGGCTGGCTGCACCGGGTCGCCTGAGCGGCCCGGACGCATCGACGTGCGGCGCTGGCGGGGGCTCGAGGCGACCCCCGGCGACCTGGGACGCACGGTGGTCACCGTCGGCATGTACGACGGTGTCCACCGTGGTCACCAGCAGCTGATCGGCACGGCCGTGGCGCGGGCCCGCGCGCTGGACCGGCCCTGCCTGCTGCTCACCTTCGACCCGCACCCCTCCGAGGTGGTGCGACCGGGGTCGCACCCGGCGATCCTCACCTCGCTGGACCGCAAGGCCGAGCTGGTCGCCGAGCTGGGCGTGGACGAGATGTGCGTCCTGCCGTTCACCCCGGAGTTCATGCGGCTCCCGCCCGGGACGTTCACCCACACCGTGCTGGTGGAGCACCTGCACGCCGCCTCCGTGGTGGTGGGGGAGAACTTCACCTACGGCCACCGCGCAGCCGGCAACGTCACGACGCTCGCGGAGGAGGGGCGGCGCTTCGGGTTCACCGTGGAGCCGGTCCCGCTGGCCGGCGACTCCTCGGCGGACGGCGAGATCACCATCTCCTCGACCTACGTCCGGGCCTGCGTCGCGGCCGGGGACATGGTGTCGGCCGCGCGGGCGCTGGGCCGGCCGCACCGCATCGAGGGCGTCGTCGTCCGCGGGGACCGGCGTGGCCGCGAGCTGGGCTACCCGACGGCCAACGTGGAGTCCCCGCCCTTCACCGCGATCCCCGCGGACGGCGTCTACGCCGGCGGTCTGGTCATCCTCGACCCGCGGACCGGGGCCAGCGTGAGCACCTCGCCGGCGGCGATCTCGGTGGGCACGAACCCCACGTTCCAAGGCAGCAGGCGCACGGTGGAGGCGTACCTGCTCGACTTCGACGGCGACCTGTACGGCGAGCACGTCGGGGTGGAGTTCGTGCAGCGGCTGCGCCCGATGGCCGCCTTCTCCGGCGTCGACGAGCTGGTCGCCCAGATGGACCGCGACATCGCCGACACGCGCAGGGTCCTGGGAGCCACCCCGCAGTCGGCGCCCTGACCGGGTGGGGGACGCTCCGGATCGCTCGCGGGGGTCCGGAGGGCCTCCGGATCGGGACGCGGGCAGCGGCCCAGCGCCGCAGGGGCACGGCACCTGGCCGCGGTGCCGTCCGGAGCACGGCGATGTCCTCGTCCGGAGCACGACGATGTCATCGTCCGCAGGGCGACGGTGCCGTCGTCCCCGGTCGTCGACCGGAGGACCACGGAGCGTGGGGTAACCTGATCGATGGTCGGGTCGACCCGACCTGTGTGCAGCCTGCCTCCGTGACAGAGACCGGGGGCCACACGTGACCTGCCTCCGGAGGCGATCCATGGCGCTCGACAGCGCGACGAAGCAGCAGATCATGACCGAGTACGCCACGGTCGACAAGGACACCGGTTCGCCCGAGGTGCAGGTCGCGATGCTGACCCGCCGGATCAGCGACCTGACCGAGCACCTCAAGCAGCACAAGCACGACCACCACAGCCGGCGGGGGCTGCTCCTGCTGGTCGGTCGTCGTCGCCGGCTGCTGAACTACCTGGCCAAGACCGACATCAACCGGTACCGGTCGCTCATCGAGCGGCTCGGCCTGCGCCGGTGAACCAGAGGGGACCGTCCCGGCCGGGACGGTCCCCTCTCTCGTGCGGGTCCCGCCGCACGAACCCAGGCAGCGCGGCGGCGGCCCGACGGTGGTCGGTCCTCGGTAGTGGCCCCCGGGCATGCCCCTCCAGGCGAGGGGGAACGTCTCCCGTGGGCTTCGATCGAAGACCGGTCACCCGGGCGCAGTTCGGCGCAGACGCCACAAGAGGACGTCGCCGCATGCGACGTAGGAAGAGGACACCGTGTCCGCACCCACCACCCAGAACAGCACCGCTGCCGCGGAGTTCGACCCCGAGGACGGGGTCACCACCGCCACCGCGGTCATCGACAACGGCAGCTTCGGCAGCCGCACCATCACCTTCGAGACCGGCCGGCTGGCCAAGCAGGCCGCCGGCTCCGTCGTCGTCAGCACCGGCGACACGATGCTGCTGTCGGCCACCACGGCCAGCAAGCAGCCCAAGGACCACTTCGACTTCTTCCCGCTGACGGTGGACGTCGAGGAGCGCATGTACGCCGCCGGGCGCATCCCCGGCTCGTTCTTCCGCCGCGAGGGCCGCCCCTCCGAGGACGCGATCCTCACCTGCCGGCTCATCGACCGCCCGCTGCGCCCGACCTTCGCCAAGGGCCTGCGCAACGAGGTCCAGGTGGTCATCACCGTCCTGTCGCTGGACCCCGGCCACCTCTACGACGTGCTGGCCATCAACGGCGCCTCGGCGTCGACCCAGCTCTCGGGTCTGCCGTTCTCCGGCCCGGTCGGCGGTACCCGCGTCGCGCTCGTCAACGGCCAGTGGGTCGGCTTCCCGACCCACGCCGAGCTCGAGGACGCCGTCTTCGACATGGTCGTGGCCGGCCGCGTCCTCCCGGACGGCGACGTCGCGATCATGATGGTCGAGGCCGAGGCGACCGAGAAGACGATCGAGCTGGTCTCCGGCGGCGCCACCGCCCCGACCGAGGAGGTCGTCGCCCAGGGCCTCGAGGCCGCCAAGCCCTTCATCAAGGCGCTGTGCGACGCGCAGTCGGCGCTGGCCGAGAAGGCCGCCAAGCCGGTCGCGGACTTCCCCCGCTTCCTCGACTACCAGGACGACGTCTACGCCGCCGTCGAGGCGCACGCGGGCGCGCGGCTGGCCGAGGTCCAGGCGATCGCCGGCAAGCAGGAGCGCAACGACGCCACCGACGAGCTCAAGGACGACACCGTCGCCGCGCTCGCGGCCCGGTTCGAGGGCCGCGAGAAGGAGGTCTCCGCGGCCTTCCGCGCGCTGACCAAGAAGGTCGTCCGGCAGCGGATCCTGCGGGACAAGGTCCGCATCGACGGCCGTGGCCTCACCGACATCCGCCCGCTCTCGGCCGAGGTCGAGGTCATCCCGCGGGTGCACGGCTCGGCGCTGTTCGAGCGCGGCGAGACGCAGATCCTCGGCGTCACCACGCTGAACATGCTCCGCATGGAGCAGCAGCTGGACACCCTGTCGCCGGTGACCCGCAAGCGCTACATGCACAACTACAACTTCCCGCCGTACTCCACGGGTGAGACCGGCCGCGTCGGTTCGCCCAAGCGCCGGGAGATCGGCCACGGCGCGCTCGCCGAGCGGGCGCTGGTGCCGGTGCTGCCCGACCGCGAGGAGTTCCCCTACGCGATCCGGCAGGTGTCGGAGGCGCTGGGGTCCAACGGCTCGACGTCCATGGGCTCGGTCTGCGCCTCGACCCTGGCGCTGCTCAACGCCGGTGTGCCGCTGCGCGCCCCGGTCGCCGGCATCGCCATGGGCCTGGTCTCCGACGAGGTCGACGGCAAGACCGAGTACGTCGCGCTGACCGACATCCTCGGTGCCGAGGACGCCTTCGGTGACATGGACTTCAAGGTCGCCGGCACGCGGGACTTCGTCACCGCGCTGCAGCTGGACACCAAGCTCGACGGCATCCCGTCCGACGTGCTGGCCCAGGCGCTGACCCAGGCCCGCGCCGCCCGGCTGCACATCCTCGACGTGATGAACGAGGCCATCGACGGGCCCGACGAGATGAGCCCGTTCGCCCCGCGGGTGACCACGGTGCGCATCCCGGTCGACAAGATCGGCGCGGTCATCGGCCCCAAGGGCCAGATGATCAACGCGATCCAGGACGAGACCGGCGCGGACATCACCATCGAGGACGACGGCACGATCTACGTCGGCGCCTCCGACGGCCCCTCGGCCCAGGCGGCGGTGGACCGGATCAACGCCATCGCCAACCCGCAGATGCCCAAGGTCGGCGAGCGCTTCCTCGGCACGGTCGTCAAGACCACGCCGTTCGGCGCCTTCGTCTCCCTGCTCCCGGGCAAGGACGGCCTGGTGCACATCAGCAAGCTGGGCGGCGGCAAGCGGATCGGCAAGGTCGAGGACGTCGTCAACGTCGGCGACAAGCTGCAGGTCGAGATCACCGACATCGACGCCCGCGGCAAGATCAGCCTCGTGCCCGTCGCGGCCGAGGGTGACGGCGCTGCCGAGGCCGCCCCGGCCGGCGACGCCGCGCCCGCTCCCGCGGAGGCGTGAACACGGACACGCAGCAGGCTCTGACCGGGGCCGGGACGGGTGCCACCACGCCCGTCCCGGCCCCGGCCGGTGTCGGGGAGACGGCCGTCCTCGACGTCGACGAGTTCGGCGGCCGGGTTGAGCGCACCGAACTGCCCGGTGGCCTGCGGGTGCTGACCGAGACGATGCCCGGGGTGCTGTCGGCGACCGTCGGCATCTGGGTCGGCGTCGGCTCGCGGGACGAGACGGACGCCGTCGCCGGCTCCTCGCACTTCCTCGAGCACCTGCTGTTCAAGGGCACCGGCAGCCGCAGCGCGCTGGAGATCGCGACGGCCATGGACGCCGTGGGCGGTGAGATGAACGCCTTCACCGCCAAGGAGCACACCTGCTACTACGCCAACGTGCTCGCCAGCGACCTGCCGCTGGCCGTCACCCTGCTCGGCGACCTGGTCACCGACGCGCTCAACACCGCCGCGGACCTGGAGAGCGAGCGGACGGTGGTGCTCGAGGAGATCGCCATGCGCGACGACGAGCCCTCCGACCTGGTGCACGACCTCTTCGCCGAGACGCTGTTCGGCGGCACCGCCCTGGGCCGCTCGGTGCTGGGCACGGTCGAGTCCATCGAGGCCCTGACCCGGGACGACGTCGACGGCTGGTACCGCCGGCGCTACACCCTCCCCTCGATCGTGGTGACCGCGGCCGGCCGGGTGGAGCACCAGCAGGTGCTCGACCTGGTCACCGCGGCCTTCGGCGACCGGCTGTCGGGTCCGGCGCGTCCGGCACCGCTGAGGCGCGGCGAAAAGGGGGCGGCGACCGGCCCCGCCCGGCCGACCGGGCTGGTGCGGCGCCGCACGGAGCAGACCCACCTGCTGCTCGGGTCGGTGGGGCTCGGCCGGCTCGACGAGCGGCGCTACGCGGCGGCGGTCATGGAGACCGCCGTCGGTGGGGGCATGAGCTCGCGGCTGTTCCAGGAGATCCGGGAGAAGCGCGGGCTGGTGTACAGCGTCGGCTCGTCGCTGTCGCACTACGCCGGCACCGGGTCGTTCTCCGTCTACGCGGGCTGCTCGCCCAAGCGGGTGCCCGAGGTGCTGCGGCTGGTCCGCGAGGAGCTCGCGCGCGTGGCCGCCGAGGGGTTGACCGCCGAGGAGGTCGCGCGGGGACGCGGCCAGCTCAAGGGCGGCCTGGTCCTCGGCCTGGAGGACACCGGCTCGCGCATGAGCCGGCTGGGCAAGAGCGAGCTCTCCTACGGGGAGTACCTGCCCGTGCGCGAGGTGCTCGACCGGCTGGACGGCGTCGACGAGGACCAGGTCCGCGCGGTCGCCGCCGAGCTGCTCACGCGGGAGACCTGCCTGGCCGTGGTGGGCCCCTACCGCGAGTCGGACCTCGACCGGCTCTGATGACCCGTCCGCACCCCGCCCTCGCCGTCCACGGCGCGCTCTCGCGCGGCGTGTTCGCCGTCGTCGTCCTGGTGTCGCTGGCCGTGCTCTTCGCCCCTGCGGACGACGTCCCCTCGGCGCCGCCAGGGGTGGACAAGCTGGTGCACCTGCTGCTGTTCGCCGCGCTGGCGGGCAGCGGCAGGTGGGCCGGTGCCCGCGCCGCCGTCCTCGGCGCGCTCCTGGTCGTCTACGCCGCGCTCAGCGAGGTGGTCCAGGGGCTGTCGGCGCTGGAGCGGTCGGCGTCGGTGGCCGACTGGGTCGCTGACGTCGTCGGCGTCCTCGCCGGTCTGCTGGCGTGGGCCCGGGCCGGACGGCGCGCCGCGGCCTGACCGGGGGGCGGCCTTGCATCGCACGCCGGTGCCGGGAAGCCTGACCCGGTGACCACGAGCTCCGCCGCCTCCGACCAGCACGGATCCACCGCCCCCACCGGCGGGGCCCCGCTCATCCCCGTCGGCGTCCTGGGCGCCCGCGGGCGGATGGGCACCGAGGTCGTCAAGGCGGTCGACGCCGCCGAGGACCTCGAGCTGGTCGCCATGGTCGACGCGGGGGACTGGCTGTTCGACGTGGCGAACGCCGGCGCGCAGGTGGTCGTCGACTTCACCCGACCGGACGTCGTCATGGACAACATCCGGTTCTGCATCGACAACAACATCCACTGCGTCGTCGGCACGACCGGCTTCGACGACGAGAAGCTCGCCACCGTCGCCGCGTGGCTCGAGCCCAAGCCCGACGTCGGCGTCGTCATCGCCCCCAACTTCGGCATCGGCGCCGTCCTGCTCATGCGCTTCGCCCAGGAGGCGGCGCGCTTCTTCCCGTCCACGGAGATCGTGGAGCTGCACCACCCGAACAAGGTCGACGCGCCCTCCGGCACGGCGGTGCGGACCGCCCGCCTGGTCGCCGCCGCCCGTCGGGCGGCCGGTCTCCCGGCTTCGCCGGACGCCACCACCGACTCGCTCCCGGGCGCCCGGGGGGCCGACGTCGAGGGCGTCGCGGTGCACGCCGTCCGGCTGACCGGCCTGGTCGCGCACCAGGAGGTGCTCATGGGAGCGGCGGGGGAGACCCTGACCCTCCGGCACGACTCCTACGACCGGGCGTCGTTCATGCCCGGCGTGCTCCTCGCTGTCCGGGAGATCGGCCTGCACCCGGGCCTGACGGTCGGCATCGAGGGGTTCCTGGGCCTCTGAGGGAGGGCCCCGTCCCCCTCGGCCTCCGCAGGCTCGCGGCGAGCCCCTGGACGGGCCACCGTCCTCTCCACCTCCGCCGGCCCGGCCGCGACCCGGGACGGGGCCACCTGTGACGCGGGACGCCTTGCCCCGACTTGCGCACCGGCCCCGAGAGTCGTGTATGGTTCTCTACGCGCCGGACGGGCCCGGGAGGGCCGCGGAGAGCACCCCCGGGTGCAGGACTCCGAACACGGCGTACAGTGGGACAAGCCGCCAGAGACGAAGCCCGAGAGGGTCGAGTCGCTGCGCGTCCGCTCCTTGAGAACTCAACAGCGTGCCGAAAGTCAGTGCCAAGCAAGTGACAACCCCTTTTGTGGGTTTCTTTGGGTTGATTGACGAGAGCGTCCAGTTCTCGGTTCTCGCCCGGATTCGAA